>JAIRXV010000187.1 GCA_031268115.1 Bifidobacteriaceae bacterium | reverse complement strand
CCGCCGGTTGGGGTGGGTTCGCCGGTTGGGGTGAGTCCGCCGGTTGGGGTGGGTTCGCCGGTTGGGGTGGGTTCGCCGGTTGGGGCTGGGTTGTCTGGGGGTGGATTGCCTGCGGGTGCGGGTCCGTCAGTTGGGTCGGATCGGTTGGCCGGGGACGGGTTGTCAGGGGGCACAGCCCCGCCGGTCGCCTCGGTCGTTCCGCCGCGTGCAGCGGGACGAGTCGAGGTGGATGCCCATGGACGAATCCTTGGCATCCAGCCCATAGTGCGCGTCCCCGCACCCAGCCGTTCGGATGTTCGCCCGGGGGCGCCTGTCGCCGCGCAGCGCACCGCGGAACCTGACCCGCCGGAAACCGGGATGGGTTTTTCGCGGGCCGTGGAGACCTCGTCCGAATCAGATGTCGATTTAGCTCCGTTCGGTCCGGCGAGCGTGTCCCACCCCGGAACTGGGTCGATTCGCGTGTGGACCGGGTCCATCGATGCCATCCGAGCGCCGATTGCTCGCGAGCAACGCCCTGCCCCCATCTTTCCCACGCCGACCTTCCCCAATTCGGATTTCCCAGCTCATGCTTCTCCGTCCGCCGGTGCCCCCATGCCCGCTCCCACCTTCCCGGCGACTTCGTCGCCCACTAGGGCGGCCCGCAGCTCCGAGGGTGTCGGTCCAGCGTTTCCCCCTTCTACGGGTGCCGGTTCTGTGGGTGCCGGTCACGCGGCACCACAATCCGGATCAGGGCCCCGAACGGGTTCCGCGGGTGCCGGCTCTGCGCTCCCCGGTTCTGTGGTTCCCGGTGCCGCAGTCCCTGGTGCTGCGGTCGCTGGTTCTGAGCTTTCCGGCGATGCGCTTTCAGGTCCTGCACCTCTGGGCGACGCGCTTCCCGGCCCAGTGGCCGGCGAAGTCGCCCCCTTCGGGTACCAGCCCACCGCGTCTGGGCTGGACGGCGCCTCCCCGACCGCCAGCGCGTGGGACCGGCCCCCGCCTACCCTGCCTGGCGCATCCCCGACCCCCAGCGCGTGGGACCGAGCGCCGCGTGCGTCGTCCGATGCCTCCCCGTCTGGCGCCTCCCCGACCGCCAGTGCATGGGACCGGGCGCCGCTTGCCCCGTCTGGCGCCCCCCCGACCGCCAGCGCGTGGGACCGGGCTCCGCTTGCCCCGTCTGGCGCATCCCCGTCTGGCGCATCCCCGACCGCCAGCGCGTGGGACCGGCCCCCGCCTACCCCGCCTGTCGCCTCCCCGAGCGCGCCGCCCCCACCCCTGGGGACCGCGCCCGAGGCGTATGGCGCTTCCCCCTCTTCCGGCGAAGTGCCGCTTTTCGACGCCGTATCCGCCGAGGAGTTCTCGGGTCTCTTGGGGCGCCCGCCCGCAGCCGATCTCCAAGGCACCGAACTGGGGTCTCAGCCAACCGATTCGTCGGGCCGAGCGGCGCCAGGCTGGCTGACCGACGATTCCTACGCGCCCGCCGCCGGTCCCCAGACCCCAACGCAAGGGGGAATGGATTCGGCCGCGCTTGCACCGCCATCGGACACCGGATCGCAAGAAACGGAATGGGAGGGCCCGCCCGCGATGCTGCCGGACGGCCGGGGACCATGGATGGAAGGGCCAGACGCACCGGAAGGCACACCCTCGGGCCGGCCAGAGCGGCGGGTCCTGCGGACCGCTCTCTGGGTGCTCGCAGGCATCGCATTGGGCGCGGCGATCTGGGCTGCAATTGCGTTGCTCAGTGACAGCGATCTGTTGGCGGCCGGGCACGAGCTGTCGCCGGAAATCGCCGTGCAAACCGGGGCGAACGCGTAATGGAATTGGACCGCCGGACCCTTGAGTTGGTGACCGCTGCGGCCCGGGCCGCAGCGAAGGTCAAAGGCGAAGCGATCACGGCACTGAATGTTTCGGTGAGGCTACCGCTGACGGATGCGTTCGTCATCGTCACTGGGAGATCGGACCGGCAGGTGGGCGCCATCGTAGATGAGGTTGAGCGTCAGCTTGCGGCGCGCGGAGCCCACACCGTACGTCGCGAAGGCGACCAGGCAAACCACTGGGTGCTGCTCGATTTCGGTGAACTGGTGGTGCACGTTCAACACGCGGATGACCGCGAATTCTACGGGCTGGACCGCCTTTGGAAAGACTGCCCGAGAATCGCGTTGCCCCATTTGGACGAGCCATTGGTCGGGGCAGGCGCGAGTCTGGACGCGGCGCCGTGACAGCGGGACAGATCTTGCTTTGGCGGCACGGCCAGACTGGCCACAATGCTTCCGGGCGCATCCAAGGCTCGGCTGATGTCCCACTCGACGCGACCGGGTTGGCGCAGGTGGAGCGGGCCGCGAGGTCGCTTGTTGCCGCTGAGCCAACCGCCATCGTCGCCAGCAACCTGAGCCGGGCGCGCGCCACCGGTGAGGCGTTGGGCCGCTTGGTGGGAGTGGACGTGCGAACGGATGCGCGTCTGGGTGAGCGGGCGTTCGGCCAGTGGGAGGGTTTGGAGTTCCGAAAGGTCGCGGAACGGTGGCCGGTGGAGGCGGCAGCTTGGCGCCGGGGCCAGGATGTGCCGGATGTCGGCATGGAAACGAGGTCCGCGGCGGCCGGCCGGTTCGTCACCGCAGTTGTCGAAGCGGCCTTGAGGGTGGACGATGGCGGCACTTTGGTAGTCGCGTCCCACGGCGGGGTAATCGTGTGCGGGTTGACGGCACTGCTCGGGTTGGATCCGGTGGAATGGCTCGGGCTGCGGGTGATGGGCAACGCGCGGTGGGCGGTGATCGAGGCGGCGGGCCACGCGAGTTCGGGTTGGCGGTTGACGGGCTACGACTTGGGTGCGTGGGATGACACGGACGATGCCGGCGCTTGGCTGCCGTGGCGCCGTCATGCCCCGTAGGTCCCAGGCTGGCGCCTCCGCTGCCCATATGATGGGGCCGTTTAGCGCAGTATTAGGGGCAAAACGTTTGAAAGGGATGATTGACTGTGCATATCAGGGGCGTCTTGACGGGTGCTGCGGGAATGGTTTTGGGACTTGGGTTGGCCGTCTCCCCGGGGATTGGCCCTGGGTCCGGTGTTTTGGACGCTCATGCGGTGGATTCCTCAAGGCAGGGCAACGCCCTCGTACCCTATGAGGCGCCCAGTGAACTCGACAACACTGGCGCTCCCGCGCTGGTCGCCACACCAAAATACTCGGAAGACAGCGCGGTCAAACGCAACTTCTTCCGCACTGAGGCAGGCAACGCGAAGTACACGTTCCGCTCGGAGTACTTCTTGCCGGCGCACGGCGCAAAGCCGTCGTATTGGTCCAATACTCAGGCAATCGCAATGGTTGGGAAATACATGTACGTGCTGTCCGCGACAGGTCAGGACAAAGGATTCATCACACGCTACGATACGGCCGCGCTGAAGAATCTGAAGGTGAGTTCCGCTAGGTTGGCGGCTTTGCGGGACTATGGGCTGGCGCGCGCCGCGGGCAAGGCATCCTCGGCGCTCGACAAGAAGTTGACTAAAGCGATCAAGCAGGGCCCGCAGTTCACGGTGGGCCACGGCCAGTCGATGGCGTACGATCCGGTGAGCCAGCAGCTGTGGATGTGGCAAGACGACACCGAGGCCAAAGCCCGCATCAAGAAACTGCTCGCTATCAGCAGCGACACGCTGCGTCCAGTGCATCGTTACGAGTTCACGATGCAGATCGCTGGGAAGGACCTGCCGCGCGGCAACAATCTTTGCTTCGATGACGCTGGAAACTTCTATTTCGATTCGATCCAGGCGCAGGCATCGGGAGCTACGTCCAAGGGTTCGGAACGCATATACGCGGGTCGCATCGACAACGGTAAAGTGACTATTCATCTATTGCCTCAGGCAATCAAGAACCGACCAGGCGAGTTGGGCCAGTCCATCGCATTCAACCCGGCCGCGCGCCGCTTGTATTTGATCTCAGATTCCGCGTTCAGCTCATTTCCTGTGGATAAAGCGAACGCTGGAACCTTGGAGCCGGCCGATTTTCAGTATACGGTGCTGAACACCAAACGAGAGTTTGAGGGGATAGCGTTCGATTCTGGGGGCTACGGGCATTTGTTGGTGGTTCGCGGGCCTGAGGTGCTGCGCTCGACAGCGCCGATGTAGACGCGGGCGGGGCCTATTCCGCTGCACTCCCAACAGGTGGTGAGCGGCTGTGCTCGACGGTGCCGATGTAGGAGCGAGCAGGGCGGGAGCGAGCAGGCGGAAGCGAGCGGGCGCGGGAGCGAGCGGGCGGGAGCGGCGTCGAGGTGGGCGGGTGGGCGACCGCCTACGTCCCGATGTCACACCGGCGCCCTACACTTCTGCACGTGGCCGGGCGGATCAAACGGGAAGACGTGGATGCGGTCCGCGAGCGCACCCGCATCGAAGAGGTGGTGGGTGAGAGGGTGGCGCTCAAACCCGCCGGCTCGGGTTCCATGAAGGGCCTTTGTCCGTTCCACGACGAGCGCACGCCATCCTTCCACGTGCGCCCCGCGCTGAGCGTCTGGCACTGTTTCGGTTGCGGCGAGGGGGGCGATGCCATCGCGTTTCTGCGCAAGGCAGACTCACTGAGCTTCGCTGAGGCGGTGGAGTACTTGGCTGGACGATATGGTGTGACGCTCCACTACGAGGCGGGCGGGGGCCGCGACCATGGGCCGGAAGTGTCGGGGAGGGGCCGGCTGATCCAAGCCAACCAGGCGGCGGCGGATTTCTTCGCGGCCGCCCTGCTTTCGCCAGCGGCGAGGGCAGGGCGGGACTTCCTGGCGTCCCGGGGTTTCGACCGCGAGACAGCGGGGCGCTACGGGGTCGGTTTTGCGCCAGATTCGTGGGATACCTTGCTGCGCCATCTGCGTGGCAGCGGATTCACCGAGGCCGAAATCGTTGCGGCTGGCCTGGCCACTCAAGGCCAGCGGGGCCTCTACGACCGCTTCAGGGGCCGGCTGATGTGGCCCATCCGGGACCTCACCGGCAGCGTCGTCGGCTTCGGTGCGCGCAAACTCGACGAATCCGATCAGGGTCCCAAATACTTGAACACTCCGGAGACCCCCATTTACCACAAGGCACAGGTGTTGTACGGCGTTGACCTAGCGAAACGTGAGATCAGCCGGGAGCGGCTGGCCGTCATCGTCGAGGGGTACACGGATGTGATGGCGGCACATTCGGCGGGGGTTGGCACCGCGATCGCGACGTGTGGGACGGCTTTCGGGGACGACCACGTGCGGGTGGTGCGGCGGCTGCTCGGAGATGCGGCCGGATCGGCAGTTCCCGGGCGCGTGGTCTTCACGTTCGATGGCGATGAGGCCGGCCAGAAGGCGGCGCTGCGGGCGTTCGAACAAGATCAGTCGTTCTACGCGGACACGTTCGTGGCGGTTGCCCCGGACGGGATGGATCCGTGCGAGTTGCGTCTGGCCCAAGGGGACGATGCCGTCCGCCGGCTCGTCGCGGATGCCACGCCTCTGTTTAAATTCGCCATTCAGACGGTGCTTGCCCAGCTGAATCTGGACTCACCAGAGGGCCGTGTGGCCGGGTTGCGGTACGCGGCGCCGATTGTGGCACGGCTGCGGAACGGCAGTTTGCGAACCGAGTATGTGCGGCTGCTGGCAGGTTGGCTTGGGTTGCCTGAGGCGGAAGTCAAGGTGCAGGTGGCTCAGGCGGCGAGGACTCGCCGGGCCGCAGGGGCGGCCGAGGGCCCTTCTAGCGGACGGGTGGTTGGGGGTAGCGCCGCTGGGGGAGGGAACGTGGCGGTAGGCCGGGCCCCAGGCACAGCTCGCGGTGGGCCGGGGGGTGGCGGGTCGGTTGGGGGTGGTGGATTCGCTGGGCGCGGTGGGTCTGCCGGTGGCGGGATCGGTGGTGGCGGGCCGGTGGGTGGCGCTTTGGCAGCCGGCGTGCCCGCTGGCGGTGGGCCGATGGCCGTGGGCAGTTCGGGTCGCGTGGACCCGATCGCGCGACTCGAATACGGGGTTCTAATGGCGGTGCTCCAAGCACCGGAGGTTGTGCCGGAGGCATTCGACCAATTGGGTGGAGATGCGTTCTTGACGCCAGAGTTCCGGGCCATTCACGACGCGATTCGCGCTGCGGGAGGCGTCGCGGCCGCGCGTAGGGAGTGTGGCCCAGGGCAGTGGCTGGAGCGTGTGAGGGCATCCGCTGCGAGCGTGGTGGCGGGTCGGGTCACCGAACTCGCGGTGACGCCGATGCCGATTTCGGATGGGCCGGCATCGGCGGCGATCCCCGGAGAGGAGGTGGACAAACGGCGAGATTACGCGGAGGGAGTGGTATCTCGGCTGATGGAAGCAGTGATTGGGCGGGAACTCGGGGAATTGCGTGCGCGGCTCGGGCGGCTGGCGGCGACGGGCGACGTCGACGAATCTCGGGTCCTGCTTGAGCGGAGCCAATTGCTGGAAGAAGAGCGGCGGCGGCTGCGGGAAGAAGGATGACAGTCAGCGGCTCGCGCGCGGTCTTGCGGTTGGGTCGGTTGGCGCTGCTGGTGCTGCCGGTGCTGTCAGGCGAACCGGCGCATGAGCACGCGCATGCCCATAGCGGCGCGTTAGCGGTTGCCGGGGCGCGATCCGTGCTCCTTCTCCCAGCTTGACAGTTGCTGCTCCAGGGCTTTCATGAGCTCGAAGACCTGGGCCGGCGGGATACGAACCCGTGAAACCACTGAGGCGTCTAGAACTACGGCACCCCCCGGATCGTCTGAGTGCGGCGGCTGAATGAGGCTGGCG
Organism: Bifidobacteriaceae bacterium; assembly: GCA_031268115.1. Classification (GTDB taxonomy): domain Bacteria; phylum Actinomycetota; class Actinomycetes; order Actinomycetales; family WQXJ01; genus JAIRRT01. The sequence goes on along the minus strand of JAIRXV010000187.1, from coordinate 95 downwards.
AAGTCGAGGACGAAGGCGTCACTGGTGTGCCATGCGCGGACAAAATCGGCGAACACTCCAGCGTTCTGGTCGGACGGAAGGTTGATCTGGAGGCG
>JAIRXV010000174.1 GCA_031268115.1 Bifidobacteriaceae bacterium | reverse complement strand
CACCCAGAAGACGCTCGGCAGCATCCGTCAGCGCCGCCACCTGGACCGCACGGTCTTGCTCTGTCCACTTCAAAGCTCGATTGTCCAGCAGCACGTAGGCCGCCACCAGCAAGATCCGGGTCGCCTCCACCGGGTAGGCGGTGTGCAGCACACCGGCATCTACGCCCTCGGCCACCACCCCTCCAATCACCGGCGCCAAGCGAACCACGATGTCGTCCAAGGTTTTCGAGAACAGCGCGGTATCTGAGGCGCGGCCCAATTCATCCACGAGGGCGGCCTGGGTCGAATTCTGCGGCGACAAGGCCGCTATACAGGCCATTAGCTTCTCGGGCAGCGGCAGCCCGGACCCAGTGACTTCGCGCAGCCCAGCCAGGACGCGATCGCCGTGCCGGTGAACCAGCCCGTCCAGCACGTCCTCTTTCGACCGGAAGTGGTAATAGAGGGTGCCTCGCGCGATTCCAACCTCATCCAACAGATCGCAAATCGTTGTCGCCGCATACCCCTTCGCTACGAACAGTCGAGCCGCCGCGTCCAGAATCTCATCTCGGCGCACCTCGGCCTGCTTCACGATCCGAGTCATCGTCCCTGCCTCTCTGTAACCGACCGACTGTCAGTCTACACCACGCGAAACGCGATCCTCACCGCGAGAGGCTCAGTTCGGTTGGCCCGTCGAGTCGGTAGAGTTCGGGCTTTGCGACGCGTGCTTTCGGGCCGGCCGAAAAGGGGAGGCACTTCGATGATGGGCGCTGCCCTCGCCGGGTTCGGGTCCGGAATGGGCCTGATCGTGGCGATCGGCGCACAGAACGCCTTTGTTCTGCGACATGGCGTCCGCCGCGAACACATCTTCTGGATCTGCCTGGTGTGTGCGGCATCCGACGCGCTGCTCATCGCCCTCGGTGTCCTCGGCCTCGGAGCGGTGATCGAACGCGCCCCTTTGGCGCTAGACGCTATGCGCCTGGCCGGGATCGTGTTCCTGTCCATCTATGCCGCTTTGGCCATCAAGCGGGCCCTTCGCCCGTCGATGCTTGCCGCCGAGCCCGACACCCCAACGCCCGTGTCCCTTGGGGCCGCCCTAGTGCAGACGGTCGCCTTCACCTACCTCAATCCGCACGTCTACCTCGACACCGTGATGCTGCTCGGATCGATCGCCAACACCCATGGCCCAGCACTGCGCTGGCTGTTCGCCGCTGGGGCGACTCTTGCGTCTTTCGTCTGGTTTTTCGCCTTGGGCTACGGGGCGCGCTTCATCGCCCCCCTGCTCGCCAAACCCGCGGCTTGGCGCGTCTTCGACATGGTCATCGCCGCCACCATGCTCGCCGTGGCCGTCACTCTCGCTCTTGGGGCGACAACCGCCGATGCCGGACCGTAGCCGATGCCCACCCTCACCCTTCGTCCGCGCCCGCCCCCGCATCCGGATCGGGGAGGGTGGCGTAGTAGGCGCTGCGCTGCGACCACAACAGGTCCCACAGCGGCCCGTAGATCGCCTCATCCTCGGCCGATGGCGCGCCATCGGCCTCCTGTTCCCGGTAGCCATCCACATCGAAACCGATGATCGGAGTCGCGCGAACGTCATCGTCCCGGCCCTGCGCGAGGGCCTCCTGGTTGGCCTCCAGGAGCGCCTGATCGAACGGCGGACACTGCACGAGCAACTCGCGGATTTGGCCTTCGATCACCCCGGCGGGCAGGAGGGCCACCGGGGAATCCTCCTCGGTCACCCGCGCGTCCACGACGCCGGGCACGCCGTGAGCCCGGGCGCACGCCGCCCAATCGTTGGACGCCTCAGCGATGCGTTGCTTCTGTTCCAGGCGCTTGGCTGGGTCCATATCGTCGAGTAAGGGCCAGAGGTAGCCGCTCAGATCGGCGCACGCGCCAAAGTCCTCGGTCCGATCCACTTCCCCCGCGTACACCACATATCCGTAGGGCGATTCCGCGGCCGCCTTGGCCAGTTTCTCGATCCACTCAGTGCGGGCCTGCGTGGCCTCCGCATCCCCAAGCCCCATCTCGGACCAGTTCGTCTTGGACCAGAAGAACGATTGCCCGGTCGCGTCCACTTGGACCACCGAGTCCTGCGGGTTTTCGGGCTCCACCCACACCCACGATTCGTTCGGCCGGATGTCCTCCAGGACGGCCGCGAACCCCCGGTCGGACAGGCACGCGTACATCGCCTCCGCCCGCTCGACTTGGGTGCCCGGTGGCGTCGGCGTGGCAGGTTTCGTGGACGATGCCGGCCCACCGGTCCCGCCGTCATCGTCCACGGCCGCGCCGTCACCTGGCGTAGACGCATCGGTGGGGGCGAGATCCGCGGCCGAGGGCACGTCCCTGCTGGGCGGGGAGTTCGCGCACCCGCCGAGGGCGAACGGCGCGGCGATGCAGAGCGCGACCGCCAGGTGCGCGGCGCGACCCCTGCGCGCGGCGCGACCCCTGTGCGCGGCGCGACCCTTGTGCGCGGCGCGACCCCTACGCGCGGCGCGATCCCTCCGGGTAACGCCCGTCACAAGCCGATCCTCAGGTCGATCATTCGGGCAGCCTACCCACCCCTCTATTCGCGGCGGAGCAGCTGCGCTGTGAGGGTGACCCGTGTCAGCGGGATTGTCAGGGCCAGCACAGCCGCGATACCCAAGGCGATGGCCCCCAACGCTGCCCCCAGTTGCGGCCACGGCGCTTGCGCATACCCAGCTCGCCAGTCTGGGAGTCCATAGCAAACCATCGCTCCAGCCCCGCCGATCGCGCCCAAAATCACGGCGCCGAGCAGGGGGACCGCGACCTGGAGTGCCTGGGCTCGCCGAAGCACTTGGGCGGGCACGCCGAGGGAAACCTGCCGGGCCAGGATCGCTCGGCGCTCCCTCGCACGGTCCATGGCGGTGATGGCCAGGTTGATCACGGCCACCGAGATCGCCAACGCGAACAGCGCCCAGAAGCCGGTAAGCAGGACCATGGACTGGCGGTAGAACTCCAGCGACTCAGGTTGGCTGACCAGGCCTGACGGCTCGATTGCGGCGGCGAGTCGCTCCGCGGTGGCCAGTCCGCCATCGGCCAGAACCCACAGTGCGGGCGGCGGCCCGAACGCGGCGAGCGCGCGATCCTCGGGGATGAACAGGCCGCCATCCCCCGTCTGTCGCCACCACATGCCCAGGTTGCGGTGTGGCCGGCGCGGGAACTCAAGGTCCCTCGCGATGAGGGGCAACGCGGCGTCCACGCCGATCAGTTGGTCCGTTGCCGGATCCACGGCGTGCAGGGTCACAGAATCGACCGCCGGGCGCGGGATGGACGAGTTCCGGCCTGCTGGGTCGATCTCAGCCGCCATCCACTGGACGCCCGTCCCCTCGCAACCGGTCGCGGCCGGCGCGAAGGCGGCAAGGGCGGCGCACGTCCCCGTGAACACCCAGCCGTCGCAGAACTCGGCCCCCGGATCGCAATCCCCGTCCCACTCGATCTGCGCATCCGAGGTCAGGCTCCAGTAGCCAACCACCGCTTGTACACCGGTCAGCCCCTCCACCGCGCGGCGCTGGGCATCGGTCACCGTCAGATGGGTGTATCCAGGCTGCGGCGCCGGTTCGGGGACCGAGACCGTGCCCGCCAAACCCTGCGGGTTTATGCCCAGGGACGCGCCCTTCGCGTAGACCGCGAGCAATTGCGGCCCCTCCCCCAGCACGCGCTGGCCCTGCAGGATCGCGGCGTCATTTTCGAGCGTCCACAGTTGTTGGGCGCCCGCCACGGTCAGGAACACCACGGCGCCCAGGCCAAGCACCAGGCGGGTGCCCGAGGATGGCTCCGCGAGGATGCCCCGCCCGGCCAGCATCGGCACGGTCCGGCGACTGCGTGCCAGCCACCGCCCGGCGCGGTTAGAGAGCAGCGGCACGCTGAGCGCCAATCCGACAATCACGGTCACCACCGCTGCGAGGATCACGGCATTGCGATAGGCGAACCCGAAGCGCGGCTCGGTGCCCTCCCATGCGAGCGCCGCCGCCCCCAGGAGGAAGACGCCAAGCCGCCACAACCCGGGCGCGCGGCCCGGTCCGCCATCGCGCAACGCCTTGGGTTGGGTGCGCAGCCGCCGCGCGGGCGCTGCCGCGAGCACCGCCGAGAACCCGGCCACGCCGACAGCGGTGACCGCCAGCCACGCTGGAGCCACGGTGAGGCTCCCCACAAACCACCGCGGCCCGGCACGGACCGCCGCCGATGCCGGCGGAGCCAGCACCGCGAACGCCCCGACTCCCGCTAGCCCTCCGGCCAGCGCCAACACCCCGTTCTCCACCACGGCCACAGCCACGGTCCGCGCCGGGCTCAGGCCGAGCATGCGCAGGGCCGCCAAACGCCGGTCCCGCGTGCCCGCCCCGAGCCGGCCCGCCGAGGCCAGGAGCATGAAGACCGGGATCGCCACGAACGCCAAGACCACGGCCATGACCACCCGGGTGGTGGGGTCCAGTTCACCCGCACCAGGGCTCAGAGCCCCGGGCATGCCGACAAGCGTCGCGATCAGGAAGCTCGCCACCCCGCCCGCGATCACGATGCCGAGCCGGCGCCCGGCCGCATCGGCGCGGATGAACCGCCAGGCGACCGAGAACGTGCCGGTCATCGCAGGACCGCCGAGGGTCCGGCATCGGACGCCGCCGCGCCTGGGCCGGCGCCAAGGATCCGTCCGTCGCGCAACAGAATCTCGCGCCCCGCCCAGGCCGCCACTCGGGGTTCGTGTGTGACGAGCAGCACGGCCGTGCCTTGATCGCGGGCCGCGGTCACAAAGGCCTCCAACACCAACTCACCGGTCACGGTGTCGAGGGCGCCTGTGGGCTCGTCGGCGAGGATGACCTGGGGTTCGTGGACCAACGCTCGGGCCACGGCCGCCCGCTGGGCCTCGCCCCCGGACACCTCGGAGACGAGCTTGCCGGCCAGGTCCGCGACACCCAGGCGGTCGAGGCATTCGAGCGCGCGGCGACGAGCCACCCTGGCCCCAACCCCTGTGAGCCGCAACGGCATCTCGGCGTTCTCCCCGAGTGTCAGTTCGGGAATCAGATCCCCGAACTGGAACACGAGGCCGTAGGACCTCAGCCGCAGGTCATTGCGCGATTTCTCCGAAAGCTGGTCCACGCGCCGCCCTTCCATCCACACGGCACCGCTGTCAGGTTTGAGCAGGCCCGCCAACAGGTGCAAGACGGTGGACTTTCCGGACCCGGACGGACCCATCAGGGCGACGATCTCCCCCGGCGCAATCGCGAGGGACACGCCCCTGAGGACCTCGGTCTTGCCGAAGGAGTGTATGAGGGCGACCCCCGCGAGGGCGGCGCGCTCAGCAGGCAGCGGCCCCAGCCCGCCCGCCAGTCTCGACGCGTCCGCGGTGGGCGTCTCCGCAGCGGGAATCTCCGCCGTGGGCATGTCAGCGCCCTTCTTCCGCGGTGGATGGGGCCAGCTGCGGCCGCGATGAGGCAACCTCCAACCGTGGCATTTCAGCGGCCCTCTTCCGCGGTGGATGGGGCCGGAGCCTCGGGCTCCCACTCCTTCGCCGCCACGCGCGCTGCCGCCACTTCGATCCAGCCGAGATCCGCTTCCAAGTGGGCGATCTCGTAATCGGCAGCCAACCGGTCGATCATGTCGGCCGTGTGCCGCGAGGCGGTCAGGTGCCGCATCCGCTCCAAGTAAACCCGCTGCTGGGCGACCAGGATCTCGCTGGCCGGGCGTCCCGCGGCCATGGCGAGGACCACCTTAGTGAACAGTTCGGCTGGCCGCCCAGCCGGAACGTGGGGCGTGCCGAGCCAGGTGTCGAAGTCCTCAACCCCGCGCTCGGTGATGGCGTAGACGCGCCGCTCCGCCCCTTCACCCGGCGCGAACCCGATGTCCCGCACCAACCCGTCGCGTTGGAGGCGTGCCAACGTCGAATACACCTGCCCAAACCGCAGCTCACGCCCGTGCCCCAACAGGCGGTCGTAGCGTTGCTTCAACGCCCACCCGTGCGACGGACCGGCATCCAATAGACCCAGCATTGCCATAGAAACACTCACGGACGTAAGTATACACTCGGGGTATACCCTCGGTGTACATCACGTATCGCTGGGCCGTTCGTGCCGCGCTCTCATCGAGGGCGAGGCAGAGCGTCTTTTGGCAACGGAGCCCGGAACGTTCACGGCCGTCAACGCTCAAGGCAGCGTCCACAAAAGACGCTCTGCCTCG
>JAIRXV010000172.1 GCA_031268115.1 Bifidobacteriaceae bacterium | reverse complement strand
CTAACCAGTTCTGTCCGCCTTTCTGGCACCCCTAGCATTTCCCTAAATATGGCGTTAGACAACCGGGCCAAAGCGAACGTCTCGGTCATGTTGGTTGCCTATCCGCCGGCCGGCGCGGGCATAAACACCACACCGCAGATCGTCTCACGCGGCTGGGTTGACGTGGCCAATCGAACTTCACTGTGGGTGGACGATGCCGTAACACCCGGACAGTTCTATCAAGTCACTTGGCCGCTGGAACCCAAGGACTACATCTTGACCGCGGGCAGCCGGCTCGCGCTGGTGGTGCTCTCAACTGACCCGGGGTTCTCGGTCAGACCCCAAGACGGGGCACAGATCTCGGTTAGGCCAGGGCTTTCGCGGTTGACGCTGCCGTTGGTGGGCGGGGAAGCGGACTTCCGAGCGAACCTCGGATTCCCTGCGGTTCCACCACCTGAACCACCTGAACCGCCAGAACCACCAGAGCCACCGGTGACCCCGACACCTGAACCGACGGAATCTCCCACTGCGACACCGGGACCGGGCGAAGGCTCAACGCCGGGATCTTCTCCAACTTCGGCAAGTCAAGCGGCTGGCAACTCAACTACGGCGGAGCAGGGGCCGGCATCGTCCACCGAAGAATCTGGCGTCCCGTCGGGGCTCCGCGAGGCGATATCGCCGCTCACTCCACTGGTCGGGGCGACTATCTCCGCTCGGACCGTGCCCGCCACCAGGGCAGGCGGGCTGACGGCGGCGGTGACTGTCAGCGCCGGCGGGCTGCCTGCCGCCGGGTCCATTGAGGTCGCCGTGGCCGGGACCACCGCAGTCGCCACTTTGAGGCAAGGCGCCGCGACCGTTGGTCTGCCCGCCCTGCCACCCGGGGTTCACGGTGTCGCGGTCCGCTTCCTCGGTACAGCTACCATCGCCGCCCTTGAGGTCAGCGCCGGGACCATCACCGTCCGCAAGGCCCATCCAGCGGTCTCGGCCAAAGCCACTTCCAAGGTCAAACCGAACCGGAAGGCGACGGTGGTAGTGCGGGTTACCGACCCCGACGTGACCGCCACCGGGATCGTGCGGATCGAAGTCACAAAAGGCAAACGCACCATCGCCCACAAAACGGTCCGGCTGAAAGTCTCGAACGGCGCGGCCAAAGTCAAACTCCCCCGCATCGTTCGCACCGGCAAATATAAGCTACGCGTCACATATAAGGGCAACGCAGTACTTAGCAGCGCATCCGCCAAAGTGCTCACGCTACGCGTGGCAAGATAGCGTCCTGACGGGTCGACACCCCCGACACCCAGGCCTGGGCTATGACCGCCCACAAGGCCTGATCCAAGGGGCGATGCGGTTCGAGCAAAGACGGGAAGAACGACCCCTCCCGGAGTTTGCGATCGCCAACTCAACAGTCCGGTCCCTGGTGTCCAGCTTCTTCGGACGGGTCCCGTTGCGGTGGGTGACGCGCGCCTCAGACCGCTGACGGCGGCCAGCGCCAATCCTGGCGCCGGCCTGCGCGTCAACCAAATCCCGCAACGCGGCCTCCTGGAGCATTTGGCGTTGACACAGCGCCGGCCTGCGCGTCAATCAAATCCCGCAACGCGGCCTCCTGGAGCATTTGGTTGATACAGCGCCGGCCTGCGCGTCAACCAAATCCTGCAACGCGGCCTCCAACAGGCGCCGCATCGCTTCGCTCGTGTCCAGGCGTCGATCAGCCAGCTTCGACAGTTCCGTTATCAGCGCCGCTAGGGCAGACTGCTTCCGATGGGTCACCGTGTTGTTCCTTTCATATGTTTCCAGCAGAAACCTCAAGATCGCCCGCTGGCCCATCGCACGCCCGGCCCGACAACCCCGACGCTGAGCCACCGGAATAGGCACCGCCTCAAAACCCCACCACTTCATGGGACATATACGAGTTTTCAATAGGCCTCTAAGCACATTCGACCCATGGAAGATCGCCATAGAAGGCGACTCGCGTCCTGGTCGAGAGACGCGAGCGCCGGTGGCCCCAGAGGTTGACTGCTGGCTCCCGCCGCGACTTCCCCGACCAGAACGTCACTGACCGGTCAATCGTTGGCTGCGCCAATCCACTAGCTGTCTTTGATGTTGGAATACTGGCGTCGGAGCCGAGTTCTGTATCGCGGTGGCGTTGACCTTAGCGTTCAGTTTTCGCGGTACCTGTCCCTCGGCCGACTTCTCATCGCTTCCCGCTGGCGGCGAGGCCGTGGCGGAATTCAACTACATCGCCGTCCGCCATCGCGTAGTCTTTGCCTTCCATCCGCAGTTTGCCAGCCGCGCGCGCCTGCGCGAGACCACCTAGCGCCACCAGGTCCTCGAACCCCACGACTTCGGCTTTGATGAAGCCACGCTCAAAGTCGGAGTGGATCACGCCTGCTGCCTGGGGGGCGGTCCAGCCGCGCCGTATGGTCCATGCACGGGACTCCTTTGGGCCCGCGGTGAGGAAGGTTTGTAGACCCAGAGTGGCGAATCCGACTCGTGCCAAGTGATTCAGGCCCGGCTCGGCCTGCCCGGTCTCGGCCAGGAGCTCAAGTGCGTCCTGTTCATCCAGTTCCGCCAGCTCAGATTCAAGTTTGGCGTCGATAAAGATGGCTTCCGCAGGCGCCACGAGAGCCTCCAACTCGGCCCTCCGAACGGCATCGGCCAGGAGTGCGTCATCAGAGTTCACAACGTAGAGGAACGGTTTGCTTGTCATCAGCGACAACTCTCGAAGTACCGCAGGGTCAAAACGGTCTTCCTTCGCGGCCGCATACAATGTCGTGCCCGTGTCGAGGATTTCGCGCGCGGCCAGCGCCGCCGCCAATTGAGTCGGGTTTCCCCGCTTGATCTTGTTTTCCTTCTCTAGGCGCGGGATGGCCTTATCGAGGGTTTGCAGGTCGGCCAGGATCAGTTCGGTGTTGATGGTTTCTATGTCCGATCCCGGATCAACAATTCCGGCTACATGCACCACGTCGGGGTCGGCGAATCCCCTGATTACCTGGCAGATTGCGTCGGCCTCACGAATGTTCGCCAGAAACTGGTTGCCCAGTCCCTCTCCTTCGCTGGCGCCGCGCACAATCCCGGCAATGTCCACGAACGACACTGTGGCGTGGACTATCTTCACCGAGTCGAACATTTCCGCCAGCACGCCGAGCCGGGCGTCTGGAAGTGGCACCACGCCCACGTTCGGTTCGATGGTCGCGAACGGGTAGTTTTCCGCCAGCACTTGGTTGCCAGTCAAGGCGTTGAACAAAGTGGACTTGCCGACGTTGGGCAGACCTACGATTCCGATGGTGAGAGCCACGTCGCCCAAGTCTAGTGATGCCAGTAGCAGCCCCAGGGTCAGTGGTCTCGGGCGAGCGAGGTGGGCCACTAGCCGGGCGCAAGGACGGCAAGAGGACTGCCAACGGCCAGCCGATGGCGAGTCAATCGCCACTTCGAGCGTGATCCCAGCCCAGTCTTGCTAACCAAGCCCTCCCTATCACGTCGAGTCAGTGGGTGGGGTAACTCCACGGCGGCGTGCACGGGGTGGGCGCAGGCCGACAGCAGACACTGCCCAGCTATCGCGATAGGGACGACCCTCGCACTACCCAAGCCCTCCCTACCATGTCGAGTCAGTGGGTGGGGTAACTCCACGGCGGCGTGCATGGGGTGGGCGGGAGCTGACGGTAGACGCGACCCATGGCGGTCGTGATGGTGACGACACCGGTAGCGGAGTCGCGCGTAGCGGTCCATCCCGCGTGAGTCTTGAGTTGGTGGTCGGCGCGGCAGGCCGGCCCCAGGTTGGCGGCAGTGGTCTGCGTTTGAGCAGGTTGCCCGGCCGTGTAGGGGTTGTGATGGTCGATGTCGGATCGCCAAGCGGGCGCACGGCATCCGGGGAACACACAGGCAGGCTGGCGAATCGCAAGCAGCTCTTGCAGTCGGCCCGAGGGCGTGTAGGAGTTGGAAAACATGGTCTCGGCCGGCCACAGATCGGGCGGGACTGGGAAGGGCGGGTTGTCGATGGAATCGACGGATCCGACTATCGGCCGACGACAGGTGGGGCAAGTTGGAGCTTCGGGGGACACCGGCGCCGCCGGATGGGTTGGAGGGGGTTGCTCTGGCGGCAAACCTCGCCCCGGCGGCGAAACTTCAGCTGGCCGTGATGGCTGCGCCATTGGGGAGACCTGGGATAGCCCAGCCGGTTCGCAGTTCACCGCCCCAGAGTCTTGCGGTGACTCGACCGATTCGCAGTTCACCGGCTGACGGGCCGTAGGCGCTGGCGCTCCTTCGCCGCGCGTTAGCTCCGGCGCGCGGGGGGATTGCGCCGTTTGGGGATCGGTGAGGGCTAGCGCTACGTGGGGAGCCGCGCCGGAGACCTCGAATGAGGGTTCAGTGTTCGGCTCGGTCGGCGCTCCCGCGGATTGCCCGCTTCCACTCCCGGGTCCAGTGAGTGTCGCCGCCGGTTCGCTGGCCAGTCCGGGAGGCAGATGACGGGCGCCAATGTCGACAAGGCGTCCACTGCCGGGATCGGTAAACATGGCCTGCCAAGTGGCATCTTGAGCGACCGCGCGGGCGAGGCTGGCCGGGATCGGACCGTAGCCCACCAATTCCCCAGGAGTGCGAGCGAGCCCCAGCAGAGCAGCGGCCGTGATGTGGACCATCAGGCGGGGACGGGATCCGCTAATCGACCGAGCGTTCGCGAACGGCCCTGAGGGACCGAACAGATCCGCCAACACATCGGCTCGTACGTTGCCCAAGGTCCGCGAGTCCGGCAGAGGCGCGCCAGACACCGAACGAGAGACCGACGCTTGGGGTGAGGCTTGCGCCTGAGCCCCGGCCGACGCCTCACGCGATGCCTCACCCGACACTTCGGCAAAGACACGGGACGACCCTAGCGCCTGAGCCCCGGCCGACGCCTCACCCGATGCCCCAGACGATGCCCCACCCGACGCTTCGGCAAAGACACGGGGCGACGCTTGCGCCTGGGTCCCGGCCGATGCCT
>JAIRXV010000162.1 GCA_031268115.1 Bifidobacteriaceae bacterium | reverse complement strand
TCGGTGTCGGGTGTTGGAGTCGTGCTATTCCCGTCGAGGGGAATGCCGGTGATCGCGGGGGTCACAGTGCCATCAGAGCGCAGAGTGGCGCCGTTCATGCTGCCGTGTTCGGTCTCAACCAGGCCGATGGCGGCAAGGGTGTTCCAGCCCAGCCCGCAGAATGGGTGGATCTGCGCGGCCTCAATCGCCGCCCCGGCATAGGCGTATAGGGCGCGCTCGGGGATGCCGCCCGAAGCGGCGATGCGCGCGGTCCAACTCTGATCTGCCAGCTCAGCTATGGGCGTGGCTAGCGCGGCGGAGGCAGCGGCACCCGGTGCCCCACTCGGCCCGGCCGTCGCCACGGCACCCGGTGCCCCACTCGGCGCCGGGTAATCCATGCCGTTGGGCACGGTTCGGGTGGTCGCGGTGAGGGCGGCGGTCGCGAGCGCGGCCGTGCCCAGCAGCGACAGAGCGACTGTCAGCGTTGCCCAAACTCCACGGCGCCGGGCCCTAGGATCGTCCTCCGCGCTGGGGCCAGTGGCCCGGCGGGCGCGGCGGCGTGCGATTATGCGCGCGAGCAGCCCTTGGCGAGGCGAGCCCAGCCAGGCGGCAAGAAACACGGCGGTCAGGACCAGCACTATGGTGCCGCCGGTGGGCAAGTCCCACGACCAGGAGATGTACAGCCCGACGATGGCGCTGAACCCACCGATGATCGGCGCCAGGAGCATCATGACCCCGAGCCGGTCGGTCAGTAGTCGGGCCGTGGCCGCGGGGGTGACGAGCAGGGCAAGGACGAGTATGTTGCCGATGGTCCGCACGGAGATCACAACGGCGAGGGTGACTAGCACGTAGAGGATCAGGTCGAGCCGGAACACCGGCAAGCCCAGGGCGCGCGCGAATTCGCGGTCCAGGCTGACGGCGACGAATTCTTTGTTCAGCGCCACCACGGCGAGCAGCACAAGCGCTGCGGTGCCGCCAACGATGTAGAGATCGCTATCTGGAATGCCAGTGATGGAACCGAACAGGAACTGTTGCAACGAGCCGGCGTAGCCAGGCGCCTGTGAGATGACGACGATGCCGAACGCGAAGGCGGCAACGAAGAAAACCCCGATGATGGAGTCCTCTTTCAATCTGCGGTTCTGTGAAAACACGGCGACGAGGATCGCAGTAAGCACGCCGGCAATGGTGCCTCCAAGCACGAGGTTGCCGGAGACGACGAAAGCGACGGCCAGCCCAGGGAACACGGCGTGGGCTACGGCATCGCCTATGAACGCCATGCCGCGCAGGACCACGAAGGAGCCGACGACCCCGCAGACAATGGAAGACATGACCGCGACCGCGAGCGCCTTGGGCAGGAATGAGAGGTCGGGGTTTAACAGGTCGGAGAAGAAGTCGATGGGGCTCATGCGGCCACTTTCAGCATTCGCAGCAAAGCGGAATCCGGCCCGACTCCGAATGTCGCGGCCCATGGCGCGGGATCGTCTACGAGTTGGGCAGGGGTGCCTTGGGCGATGACGGTTCGAGCGAGCAGCGCGAGCCGGTCCGCGACGTCAATCGCGCCGAGCAGATCGTGCGTCGCCATCAGCACGGCCCGGCCTTCGTGGGCGAGGTCCGCGAACAGGGCGCCCAGCAGTTCTTGGGTGGGCATGTCGAGGCCGGCGCACGGTTCGTCGAGCAACAACACCGAGGGGCGCGCCGCGAGGGCCCGAGCCACCAGGACGCGTTGGCGCTGCCCACCGGAGAGCTGCCCAACGGGCCGATCCGCGAGGTCAGCCATCCGCACCCGGTCGAGCGCGTCCGCGACCGCCTCCCACGCCGCAGGTCCGGGCCGGCGAAACAGACCGAGCCTTCTGGATAGACCGGTGGCGACCACACCGGCGACACCGATCGGAAAATCCCACGCGAAATCGTGCCGCTGCGGCACGTACCCGATGCCTGCCCTGCCGGGTTTCGCGAGGTGGCCCTCGATGAGCACCTGTCCGATGACGGGGCGTTGCAGCCCGAGGATTGCGCGCAGGAGCGTTGTCTTCCCGGCCCCGTTCGGGCCGATCAGGGCGACTAGTTCGCCTCGTTTCACGGCCAGATCGACGCCGTGCAGCACGCGGCGTCCGTTTAGGACCACGCCGATGTTCTCGGTCTTGAGCGCGGGCGTCACGAGCCGTCGCCTTCCCGAGGATTCTGTCCGTTCCCGTGGGCGGCGCGACGGGCGAGGATACGGGTCTTGGCGCGGTTGGCGCGGACGATGGCGACCGAAAACCCCGCGATGAGGCCGACCGCGACAAGCGCAATGGCGCCGACCAGGATCGGCACGAGCGGGCTTGATGCGGGTTGCGCTAAGGCGGGCGCCGGCGACTCGAACGAGGTGGTGGACCCACCGGACTGGCCCCCTCCCGAAGCCCCCGAACCCCCCGAAGCCCCCTCCCCTCCCGAACCCCCCGGAGCCGCCTCAAACGCACCGTCGGGTGAGGTGGCGGTGCCAACGGCAAAGCGAATCTGCTGGGTGTCCGACACGTGGGTGCCGTCGATGAGATCGGCTTCGGCGGTGATTTCCGCGAGATACACGCCGGGCTCGGTAAAGACCCAGTTCGCGTGGGTGTGTGTGTTGACATCGACCCAGACCGGTTGGTCGCCGTCCGTGCGGGATTCCCAAACGATTTGCGGTTCGCCGAACGACCCGGATTGCACGTAGACGGTCATGCTGCCTGGGCCATGAACGCCGTTCAACGAAAGCGTGACGCCGCGGTCGATCATGGACATGACCTTCGGGTCCTGCGTGTTCCAACCGATCCAGACGACTTCGGGGTTCTGGGTCTGTGGAATGACGTACACCTCACTGCCTGGGTCGGCTTCGAGGAACCTATAGGCCGGATCGTCCGGCACGGTGAGTGTTGCGGCATCGAGCACATGGAAGACCGTCTCGTTCGGGTAGCGCCACACGCTCGTCGCCTCCGCGTCGGCTTTGGCCGCGTCGTCGTGGATCAGGAACCGCCAGGTGCCGTCGTCCTCGTATTTCGGGCCCATATCGATGTGACCGGTCTCAATCACTCGCTCACCGTGCACGATCGCAAGCTCTGCGAGCGTCTGGCTCAAGTTCGGATCCGCGCCGTCATCGGCCAACGCGACGCTTTGGGCGCTAAGGGGGCCGATGACGAGCAAAGCGGCCAAGGCGCAAGCGGCACCCCGGCGTGACGGGGACAAAAGAGCGGGTGACATAAGAGTTTTCCTGTCGGCTGGGTCAAGGGGCGAGGCAATCGCGCAAGGTGTCGGCGTTGAAACGCATCATCTCCACGTAACTGGTCACCGTTTCGGAAAAGGTGTCGCCATAGATTGGGCACACCGCTATGCCCCGTTCGTGCGCTACTTGGGTGAGGGTCGAGGATCTTGTGGCAAGGTTCGGCTCTAGGAACACGGCTGGCACGGCGAGGGAGCGGACCGTCTCGGTCAGTTTGCGCCGATCCGTCAGCGACGGTTCAATCGCTGGATTCGGTGTCACGAAGCCGGCGATAGTCAGACCGTAGGCATGGGCGAGGTATCCGAACGCGTCGTGTGTGGTCACGAGGTACCGGTCTTGGCGCGGAATCTGGGCGATTGTCTCGCGCACGTAGTTGTCAGTGGCTTCCAGTTCGGTTAGGTAGGCGCTCGTGTTCGCCGTGTATCCGCTGGCGTGCGGCGGATCGACCCCGATGAGGGTGTCGCGGATCAACTTCACGTAGGCCATGGCGTTGCGGACATCCTGCCAAAGGTGCGGATCTATTTCCCCGTGGACATGTTTGCCGAGCACTGCCTGAGCCAACTGGTACACCTGGTCCCCCGGATGGCCGAGGAAGCGGAACTCAGGGCCGGGCGGGATCTCGGACATCGCCTTGGCTGGCACCGCGATGATCGCCTCGTCGGCGCCGTAGGCCACCTGAGAGTGTTCGCCGCCGCCCGTCGGGTCGAACCGAATCTCCAGGCGTTCGGTGTCGAGGTTGGCGGTGAGGTCCGCGTGCCCCTGGTCGAGGATCGTCGGGTCTGCGATTCCGGCATCGGCCGCTGCCTTTTCGGGGTTCACCCCGACCGCGAAGGTGTAGGTGCCCCGACCGAGATCGACCGGTTTCGATGTGCCGCTGACCTTGAGTTTCGCTTGCAAAGTCAGCGTGTACACGCCCGGTTCGGTGAACGCCCACGACAGATGAGTGTGTGCGTCTGCCGGCAGGCTCACCGTGTCGTAGCGGTACCCGTCTGCCGCGTCGAAACCGTCCGAGGAGTCGAAGTAGGGTTCCGTGTTCCCGAACGAACCGGTCAGGTAGGCGTAGACATCGCCCGGGCCGGTCGCGGCGACGCCGGACAGCAGCACCTCGGAAGTGCGGGTCGCCCCGTATTCGGCGCCGTCGCCGTGGACGCGCAAACCGAGCCACACCGTGTCCAGGTTCACGTTCTCGACCAGCGAGATGATGTTCGCGGCGTACCGAGATGCCTCCTCGGCCAGCGACACGTTGACGATGCCGGCCCGCAGGTTCGCGTCGAGGGTTTTGATCACGGACTGCTCTTCGAGCATCGCGTAGTTGCTGAACGCGACGTCGGCGTAGACCACGTTGCGGGCGTCCCGTAGTGTCGGTTCGTAGGAGTGCTGGTCGGCGTTGTCGGG
>JAIRXV010000011.1 GCA_031268115.1 Bifidobacteriaceae bacterium | reverse complement strand
GGGGCGGCTCACCCCACCGTCGCGGTGGCTCACCCACAAGCGTCCCGGTGGCTCACCCCAAACCAGCGCGGTGGCTCAATCCCAGCGGAACACCGGCTCCCACAGACCGTAATATCCAGCGGGGTCGCACTCGCTGGCACGGCAACCGTCGTGCCCGAGGTCTTGTGGTGCGGCCGACCACTGGAGTCGCGGGGTCGCACTCGCTGGCACGGCAACGGTCGTGCCCGAGGCCCTGTGGTGCGGCTGACCACTGGAGCCGCGGGGTCGGGGTGGGCGGGGCGTCTTGGGATTTGCTGGCGCCTGCTGCGTTCTCGGCCTGATCGGGGTTTGGGCGGCCACTTGATCGCGCGAGCGAGCCGCGCCACAATTCGCCTATGACGAGCACACCGCCGTTCCAACCGTCAATGCAACAACCGATTTCCCGCCTATCCGCCATCCTGAAGCAAGGCGCGTGGAGGGCGCTGTGGGGTTTCGTCACGGCGGTCGGCCTCGGCTGGATTGTCTTCATCGGTGCGATGGTCTTCGCTGGCGGTTCAGGCAGGGCGGCGGCCTCAGAAGCAGGCTTGGGCGCAAGCAGCATTCTTGCCGCCGGTTTTCAGTTGGCGGGGCTGTTCCTGGGCGGTGGTGTACAGATGGATGTGGGCAGCGCCCTGTGGAGTTCATCTGCGGCGACTATCTCGATGTGGGTGCCGCTACTGATCCCGGCGGCGGTGGTCGGGTCCGCCATCGTCCTGGTTGAGGTTCGCGGCTCGCGGTCGCTTCGGCGTGCCGTGGCGCGGGGGACAACACCGGCCCACCTTTGGCAGTCCGCGAGTGTCACGGGCGGCGTCCTGGGATTGGGCGCCACGCTGATCGCGATGCTTTTCCCGGTTCGGCTCGATGTCTCGTTGGCGGATGTGGACGTGCATGCCAACTTCCTCCTCACGCTAGTGGGAGGCTTCATCGTTGGAACGGCGGCCTCGGCCTTGGGCCAGGCACGTGCCTCCGGCCGCCTCGACCTGGCCGCGCTTGGCGTGCGCCTCCGCCGTAATCCGCTTAGGCTCGCGGACCTGTGGACGATGACGGTCCATGCCACTTTCGCGACCGCCTTGAGTTTGGTTGTTGTGGTTGTTGCCCTGCTGGTGGCCGATCCGAGGATTGTGCCGGCGGTCTTGATCGCTGGGAGCTCGACGATTGCGATGGTGTTGGGTACAGCGCACTTCGGGCCCATGTGGCTGAGTTCAGATCTCGCAGAGCAGATCTCGGCGACGGGTGACGGGTACGTTTGGGGGGTCCGCACCCTGCCATGGTGGGGACTGGTCCTGCTCGTATTGATTCTGGTCAGTGCCGTCGGGGCGGCGGCCGTGTCAGGATCGGTCGCTCGAACCCAGCGAGGTCTGGCTCCTGGCCGGACTTGGTGGCGGTTGCCTCTCTATTACGCGGTGGCAGGGGCAGTCTGTGTGTTCGCGTCCATGGTGTATGTGGGGGGCATCTTCGATGAAGGCGGCGTGGGTCAAGGAGTGGGCGAAGGAGGCGGAAACGCGTGGGTGATGCTTGCGCCAGTGGGTGTCCTGATTGCCGCTGCGTGGGGCGCCGGGGTCGAGGCTGCGATTCGATACGCCGGACCGGTCCTGTTTGCCGCTTTGCCTCCTCGATGCTCCGCCTGGTGGTGGCGGTTGACCTGGCGCTATTCCGGTCCGCGTGCTCTAAGGACGGCCGGCGCGGCAGTGGCATTCAGTCCGGATCCTGCCTCGCCACGCGGTGTGACGCCATGGGCCGGGGCGATTTCCGGGGGAGCGACAGCGGCGGAGCAGGTTCCCGGGGGAGTCTGGGTTCCTCCGGCGGGAGGGGCATGGGAAAGCGCCGGGAGCTTAGGGGTAGCGGGCAGCGGCCAGGCAGTTCTTCCGGCCCCGGCTCCACCCGCGATTCCCAAGATGCGGCCGCGCCAACCGATGAGTCCCAGGAAGCGCCGGCAGCTCATTGGATGGGCGATTTGCGCGGCAGCCGTTGCCCTCCTTGCAATTGGGGCTGGGGTCGCGTACTCGATTGTGAGTTCCAGCGTGTTTGGGCCGCAGCGTGTGGTCGGCCAATATCTTGACGCGCTCGAATCCGGCGATGCCGCTGCTGCCATCGCGATAGCCGACCCCTCGGCCCCAAACGAAGCTCGTGCGCTCCTAACCAATGAGATCTATGCTAAGGCAACGGGGCGGCCCAGCAGTTTTGAGATTATCTCAGCCGAACAACCGACTAAGGGGCGGTCCACGGTCGAATTCACGTACGACATCGGCGGCGTGAAAGGAACACGCTCCATGACGTTGCACGCTGGACCAAAAGCCTGGTTGGTGTTCACGACGTGGCAACTGGACAATCCCGAACTGGGTGCCCTGAGCGTGAATTTCCCTGGTGTTGCGAGCGAAGTGCTGGTCAACGGAGTGGGCGTGGGTGTTGCGGACGGTGCAGGCTTCGCTGAATTGGCCGCATATCCAGGAACCTACACAGTCGAACTGCCGGGCACGGAATACTTGGACGGACAGACGGCAACGGTAAGTGTGGGTTGGGAGGTGGCCGATTGGTCGGAAGAAACCGAGGCCACCTATCTCGAGTATTCGCCGTCGGCGGGTCTCCAAGAAGAAACCCAGGCTCTGGTAGCGCAGTATTCTGAAGCGTGCGCTCAAGCCACGCACACGGAGAGTTCAGAGCAATGTCCATTCTCTGCTTACGCCGGTTCTGACGTTATCGGCGGGCAATGGGAAATCTTGACCCCGCCCGTGATCGCTGTGACACTCGGAAGCGATGCGTGGGTCGACGTGGACGGCTACGCGTTCTACACGCAAACCCCTGGTAGCGCGCGATTCATAGGGCAAGGGCGGGGCTGGTCCGAACTGGTCGACTTAGATGAAACAGTGGAATTCAGTGTTGAGGGCGGGGTGATGCCCGCCGCGAATGGGCTCACCTTGGTCACGTCCTCCGGGATCGAGTTCAGCGAGGGAACGGTATTCCCGGAAGATCCGCCTGGTACCGACGATTGGGGGCTCACCTTGCCCCGCGCCACGGCCGAGGACCAAGCGCGGTACCTGGCAGAGATACTCGCCAAGTCCGCGCAAGAACGCCCCAACCTCGCGGCCGCGTTGAGTGAGGCACGGGAGTTGTGCGCTGCCGAGCCGGACTCGCCATCCGCATACAGCACCCAGCTTGATGCAATTCGGGGAGTAATCGACAATCGTCGGGTGCTTCTGGACACGCTCAACCTCGTGCCCGTGGGCAAACTTCCGGATGGAGACGCGCTGATGACGGCGCTGCGAGAGGCGATCACCTCGGCGCGCACCGCAGACACGGCATACCTGGATCTCGCGATCGACTTCTACTACACCGAGTGTGGCGCCGAATCTCCCGACCGCGAGGAGGTCGACCAGCACGATGCCGCTGCGTCCGACGCGAAACAGGCGTTTGCCGAGCTGTGGAACTCGACTGTTGCCGGGCCGCTTGGCGTTCCTCAATTGGACCCTAACTCGCTCTAGGTCGGTACTGAAAAGCACCGACCTAGCAATGCTAGCTGCTGCGTCTCAACTGATCAGCGCGGTCTGCGCCGATCCAGTTGACGCAGTCGTCGGCCGCTTTGTCAGCGGCCTCCTAGCGGCACCCCACGGGATCTCTTCCCTTCGCTGCGCTACGGGAAAATCTCCCCCGGGGACCCCGGGATCCGAAAACTCGGCTCATCCGCACGCGTTTCAGCAACAAAGGCAGCTAGGTCGGTGCTTTTCCGCACCCAGGTAGTTTGTGCATCGTTAGGGCGGTGCTTTTCTTTAATGACCGCGCCCTATGGCGCAGGTATCAGTACATCCCTGACCAAAGCGTCAAGCTCTGCGTCGGCGTCGAGGAACTGTCGTAGCGTCTTGCGGGTGGCGCCGAAGGTGTCGAACTCGGCTGGCGCGAGGCCGTCCGGGTCATATGCGCGGCGGAATTCGGGGATGGTCAACAGGGTGTTCAGGACGGCGG
>JAIRXV010000353.1 GCA_031268115.1 Bifidobacteriaceae bacterium | reverse complement strand
GCCGCCGGAACCGACCGCATCGAACACCTAGGCACACAATCCACGGCCCGTATCCAAGTGGTCCCAGTCACTTGATACGGCCCAAAGAATCCCGCGCGAAGGCCCTGTCAGACGTTCGGTCGAGTATTGTCCGCCACTGGCGATCCCACTCAAAGCGACTGGTCGGGAGCCATATCCTGCGAAGCAGCAACCAGCAGGCGGCGCCGCTTCCAGAAGGGGAGAGTGAAGTTGCCGCTACGGTACGCCATGGATAGAAGCCACGCGGAAAACAACCCAACTGTAACCATCAGAATTAGTGAGGCCTCGATTCCGAAGACGCCCCCCGTGAGCCACTCAGGGCCGCTCCATTCGGCCCGTAGCATTCCCCTCCCAGGGCCAGTGCCAGAGATCGGCGAACCCCAGATGGGCCCTTGGGTGACGTTCCAAGCAAAATGGACACCTATCGGCCACCACAGCGAACGTGTCGCCAAGTAGACGGCGGGCAGGATCGTGGCCGCGATAGCGATCCCCACAGCACCGAGTAAGGTCGCGTCGGGGTTGCTCAAGTGGATGGCCCCGAATATCACCGCTGTCACTATCAGCGACATCACACTGCCGATAGTGTCCTCCAGAATGCGGAAGAACGCACCGCGGAAGATCAACTCCTCAGCCACGGCTGCGGTGACGCCGGCCGTCAGCAAATCGAACCAAGGCGAATAACCCGAATTGAACCCGCTAACGCGGTATGACCCAACAAGGGCCAAAATCCCCACGTTTACGGTGATCAAGACGAAACCGAGCAGGATTCCCTTTAGCAGTCCACCAAGTCTCAGCCAACCCAGTTCGAATGGCCACCCGCGTCCCTCCAGTACGCAAACCAGAACCACATAGCCGCCGATAGCGGCAACCAACTCCATGGCCGATGCGAAGCCGATTGAATCGATCAGAGCACCGGTCAAGTCGCTGCCACCGGTGGCCAGGCCGACAAAGCCGGCACCTATCAGACCCATCAGGGCCATAACCCCCATGCCAATCACCACTGAACCGACGAACACCGCCAGGCGAACACCAGCGTTGAACCGCACTCGGTGAGTTGGTGGGTATGGTTTGAGGGGCTGATCGGGTCCCAGCAGATCGGATTCGCGGGGTCGGGAAGCTGGATCGTAGATCAGGCGATAAAGACTCACTCCGTAAGGATGGCACAGGCCGAGCGGACCGTCACACCCGCCCCGGGCCACGGTTTGGCCAGGACTCGTTGAGCGAGCCGACTACCCCTGCTGACGCTGGAAGCAGGACGGGCGCAAGAGCGCTCCCAGATCGACGGCTAGTTCGACCACTGCTGACCTACGGAAGCCCTGCTGCGGGACACGCTCCTCACGCATGCTGCTCGCCTTCGGCCGCCAACCCGCGCGGGCCTTGCTGACGTGAGCCGCAGACCCAGCAAGCAACGTCGCGTGTTCCCGTAAGACACTCTGGGACGGTGAGAGAAGCACCGCCCTAACGATGCTAGCTTCTGCGTTTCAACTGGTCAGCGCGGACTGCGCCGATCCAGTTGACGCGGCCGTCGGCCGCCTTACCAGCGGCCTCCTAGGTGGAGCTGACCGGACTCGAACCGGCGACCCTCTGCTTGCAAAGCAGATGCGCTACCAACTGCGCCACAGCCCCAGAAACCAAGGCGTGCCCCCGCGGGCGCTGCCTAGTCGATGGAGTCGGCTACCTCGTCCCACACCGAGACGTTGCGCTGGGAATTGGCCCACACGCGGTACGCCAAGTACCCACCGACAGCGACAAAGACGACAACGATCAGCTTCTTCATGGCAGTGCCCCTCCTCCTCAAGTGGGTATGACCGTGGGCCTGGCAGGACTTGAACCTGCGACCTCTTCCTTATCAGGGAAGCGCTCTAACCGCCTGAGCTACAGGCCCGCGCCGGTAACCGGCCCCGCGAGATTACCTCACCCACCTTACTTAGAGCAAAACCCCGGAGGATGTGGGCGGGTCCCAACGGCCCCGCCGATGCGAGGAACAGGCCGTCGGCCGCTCTGTCGCCCGGCCTCCTAGGAGACGGCGGTGGCGCAGACCTTGGACTTTGGTGGCACCAGCGGCCGCGTAGAACACGGTCGGCTTCGCGGAGCTCCAGGGCACAAAACGCCTGGCCGACAGCCCGTTGACTATCAGGAGAGGCCGTCGCTAAGGCACGAGCGGCTGCCAGGGCGGAAGCGAACGGCGTCCAACTTGCGGTTGTGTATTTGCTCGCGTCGAGAAGTGCCGAGTCGATTCCGACAACCAACACGGCCAGGGCTGAGATGTCCACCCCTGCCCGCAACCTGAAGAGCCCGAGTCGCAGACCACTCACCGATGTGTCGATCTCGCTTTGGCCCAGACCGGACGGATCGGCCGTTGCGGTGCGGGCCGCCGCCGGAGCCCCAACGAATACCGCTCCGTCCGCCTCGTCTTAGGCCGCCGATTCGGCAACGGCGCCGGCCGTTCTGGCCAAGGCCGCCAGCGCATCGGTCAGACCTTTAGGGATTAGCCTGCCGAGGGCGCCTTTCAGGTCCATCGGTGCCTTGTGGTGGCGCTGTCCGTGCTCAATCGTTGCGTAGCGTCACGTGGATGCCGCCTACCAGCGCTGCTGTGATGTTATAGATCAGCGATCCGAGGGTGGCAAGGATTGTGATCGCGACGACATCGATCACGGCCACACCGGTGGCCGCAGCCATCACTTTGCCGCGCTCGACGTACTGGAGGATATCGAAATCGGCGGCGCTTTCCTGGCCCACGATATTCGCTATCTGGTCGTTCACCTCGATGAACAGATGCGACCGGTCGAGTACGTTCCACACCACGAAAACGGCAACGACTAAGGCGATTCCCAACCCGACCGAAAGCAAGAAGGCCAGTTTCATTACCGACCAGGGGCTAACTCGGGTCAGCTGTACTTTGACCGAGCGAGGTGTACCCGACGAACGCCCAGTCTCGGCCGGAGAATTGGGCCTCGGCCTGGCTGACGCCGGAACCATTGCCGGACCAGCTTCGCCGCCCACGGGCACGGGCGCGCCCGGCGGGGCGACCAACTGTTCATTGTCTACGGCCTTTGGGCGTCCGCCGGCCCGGCGAGGCGGAGCGTCGACTTTCGACGCCGGAACCACGCGCGTGATCGGCCCACCGTCCGACATCGGCACCCCGTCCACAACCATTCGCATGAAGTCCGGCCGCACCGGCCCCAGGTCTTCCTCGGGGCTGTCTGCGACCTCGACTGCCTCGGAATCCTGGGCGCCGATCATCTGCGCGAAGCCCGCGCCGTGGATTGCGCCACCGCCGGTCTTGGATTCGACATCCAAGTCCTTGGGCGCTTCGACGGCCACTTCGTCCTCTTGCGACGCGATGGCCACGGACACTCCAGCCACTTCGCTCCAGCCTTCATCCCCGATCAGAGGGACAT
>JAIRXV010000209.1 GCA_031268115.1 Bifidobacteriaceae bacterium | reverse complement strand
GTCGCGTGAACCGTGACGCCACCCGTCCCCGTGGCCACGGCCGCCCAACCAGATAACGATCCGGTAACGGTCCGCGCTGACTGGCACACACCAGGGTCCACGACATGGATAGCCCTTCGGTTTGACCCGTTTGTGTGCCCTGCCTTAGTCTTGAGGGTCGGTGCGCTGGGCGTGCCGGTTTCGCGGGCCATCGGTTCGGCCGTCTCCCTCACTTCAGCGGGGGATAGCCTCGCGCCGTTCCGCGTACAACTCCGAGAGACTTGATCCCAAGAGAAATGAGCAGCATCGTGGTCTACGCGATCGTCAAGACGGGCGGCCGCCAGGAGAAGGTTTCGGTGGGCGATGTGGTGGTGACCAACCGGTTGGTTGGGCAGGTTGGCGACACCGTTCAATTGCCCGCCGTCCTGCTGGTCGATGGCGAGTCGGTCACTACCGATGCCGATGCTTTGGCCAAGGTTGCGGTAACGGCGGAGATCCTCGGCAACGAGCGTGGGCCGAAAATCCGCATCTTCAAGTACAAGAACAAGACCGGGTACCGTAGGCGCCAGGGCCACCGGCAGGAGCTCACGCGCATCAAGGTCACGGGTATCGAGTAAGGGAGGCCAGCGGTGGCTCACAAGAAAGGCGCGAGTTCCTCGCGCAACGGACGCGATTCCAACGCACAGCGCCTCGGCGTGAAGCGCTACGGCGGCCAAAGGGTCAACGCCGGCGAGATCTTGGTTCGCCAGCGCGGCACGCACTTCCACCCGGGATGGGGAGTGGGCCGCGGTGGGGATGACACCTTGTTCGCTTTGGTGGCGGGGGCCGTGAAGTTCACCTCGCGGGGACGGCGGCGCGTCATCGACATCGAGCAGCCGGTCGCCTAGGAGGCAGGCCGGTAAAGCGGCCGACAGCCGGGTCAGTTGGAGCGGCCAAGGCCCGGACCAGCCAGAACGCGGCAGCTAGCATCGCTAGGGCGGCTTTTGGCACCACCCTAGGAGCCTGTTGGGCAGTGCCCAAATCGGGCCCTACGGCGAAGTATCGTCGCAGGGCAGGGCGTTGCGCCTCTGCTCGAAACCGAGTTGTCCGACAGTCTCCTAGGAGCCTGTTGGACAAGCCTGGAATCCGGCAATTCCGCAAGACGTCACCGCAGGTCGGAGCGTTGCCGTTAGCCGCTGAACGGTTTTCTCGGGCGGGCTCCCGGGGGCCTGATCGAGGCCTTCGGCCACCAGATCCCCCGCTTGAGGATGACAAGGAGGACGATGGCGGACTTCGTAGACCGGGTAATGCTGCACCTTGCCGGGGGCAAGGGCGGCAACGGTTGCGTATCTATTCGCCGGGAGAAGTACAAGCCGCTGGCCGGCCCAGATGGGGGCAACGGTGGGCGCGGCGGGTCAGTCGCGTTTGTCGTTGACTCGCAGGTCACAACTCTTCTTGGCTATCACCACACGCCGCATCAGCGGGCCTCGAACGGCACGCCTGGGTCTGGGGCCGCGCGCAACGGAGCGAACGGGTCCGATCTTGAGTTGCACGTACCGGACGGCACAGTGGTTAAGGGGACTGACGGCATCGTCCTGGCGGATCTGCTGGGGCAGGGTACACGGTTCGTGGCGGCGCCGGGCGGACACGGGGGGCTCGGGAACGCGGCCTTGGCATCGCCTCGGCGCAAGGCCCCGGGGTTCGCGCTGCTAGGCGAACCGGGCGTTGAACTGGACGTGATGCTAGAGCTGAAATCGATAGCCGACGTTGCCCTGGTTGGTTTTCCCAGCGCCGGCAAATCGTCTTTGATCGCGGCGATGTCCGCGGCCCGGCCGAAGATCGCGGACTACCCGTTCACCACGCTGATCCCAAACCTCGGGGTGGTTCAAGCCGGCTCCGCCAGGTACACGATGGCGGACGTGCCCGGGCTCATTCCGGGCGCTTCAACGGGGCGTGGCCTGGGTCTGGATTTCCTGCGGCATGTTGAGCGCACGGGCGTGATCGTGCATGTGGTTGACTGCGCCACCCTCGAAGGGGGACGCGATCCGGTCAGCGACTACGAGGCGATCGAATCCGAACTTAGCGCCTATGCGGCCTTGGGGGAGCGCGCGGGCGCCGTGCCGCTGATGGAGCGGCCGCGGATTGTGGCCCTGGCCAAGGTGGACGTGCTAGAGGCGCGCGAATTGGCGGACATGGTGCGCCCCGATTTCGAAGCTATGGGGTTGCCCGTGTTCGCGGTTTCGGCCGTCAGCCACGAGGGTCTGCGGCCATTTTCGTTTGCGTTGGCCGATGCCGTAGCACGGGTTCGCGCGGCAGCCTCGCCAGCGGGTGCGGCCCGGCCGATAATCCATCCGACACCGGTTGACGCCGCCGCCTTCACCGTTGAACGCCGGACCGGACCGAATGGCGAGTATTTCTCGGTTCGTGGCGTCAAACCCGAGCGGTGGGTGCGTCAAACGGACTTCGCCAACGACGAAGCCGTCGGCTATCTCGCTGACCGGCTCGCCAAACTCGGCGTCGAAGAGGCGCTGGTGGGGGCGGGGGCGCGGGCCGGGGCGGAGGTGGTGATAGGGCCCGACGACGG
>JAIRXV010000193.1 GCA_031268115.1 Bifidobacteriaceae bacterium | reverse complement strand
CCTGCGCACCGCGCGCCTGGTCGGCGCCGCTTTCCGCGGTGGGGGCCACGGCCAACGCCCCGATGGCGGCCGCAAGCGCGCTCGCGGCCGCATCGACGGCCGTTTGAGAGGCGGCGGCCGGATTGGCCAGGACTGCCTGTGCCTGTTGGGCGGCCGCCTGGACGCCCGCCCAACTGGCTGGCGTGAAGTTGGCCGCATTCAAGGCCCCGACTCCTGCGACGAGCGCATTGAGCACAGTGGCGTCTCCGCGCGGCACCAGCCCCGCCTGAACGGCATCGGCGGCGGAACTCAGCGCCGCCAAGGCGGCGACGATATCCGCCTGAGTGACCGCATTGGCCCTTGCTTGAGTGGCCGCCGCAATCGCAGTCGCTAGGCTCGCGGCCGATCCTGACGTTGCTCCGGCCACGGCCGTTTGTGCCGCCCTGATCGCCGCGTCGAGGGCGGCGGTGTCAAGAGTGGCGTTGACGATCACGCTCGCGGCGACCGGCGCGTAGCTGGCCAGGTCCGCGAACTGCGCGGTGTATGGGCCCACTTCGATGTCCCTGTGACCGGCTGACGCGGCCAATTCCGCGAACGGTGCCGACTGCATGACGACGTTGAGGATGCGGGCCGCGTTGAGCTGAAGATCGCCGAGCCGCATTGGAGTGACATAGTCGCCCTTCAACGTGACGTTGAAGCTCTCCAACTCCCCTAGAACATAGTTTTCGGCGTCAATAACGATGGCGGCTCGCTGGTCGGCGGTAAACAGGGCCGGACCGGTCCCGCTCGAATCGAATGGGTTGGTGCCGCTGGCCAGTGCTTGAGCGAAATCATAGGCCGCTTGAACGCTGGCGAATGCGGGAATCGGCGTGGTCACAATCTGGATTGTGCCGCCAACGAACTGGAACGATGTAGTACCCGAGATCGGTGTAGCGTCATAGTTGCTGGTGTCTACCGTGTTGGTGAAGGACTGAGGGCCTGAGGCGGAAAGCTCCAGGTTACCCAGTTGGACGGTGTACGTCGAGGCGGCGCCCGGCATGAAGCCGGCCTGAATCGACACGGGCGGCAGGCCGAACACATCCACTTGAGGCTCCTGTGGCAGCACCGATTGCACCACGGAGGCCGCGGCGCCGCCCGGCTCGATCAGATCGTTGCCGGCATACATGTTGGCCAGCAGGGAGCCGCAGCCGCCCCAGTCCGTCATGACCAGGCCTTTGAAGCCCCACTCGCCGCGCAGAATATCGGTGAGCAGATCGTAATCGCCGGCCACGCAGTGACCGTTGATTTGGTTATAGGAACTCATGATCGCCATCGGCTGGGCGGATTTGACCGAGATCTCGAAACCCTTCAAATAGATCTCGCGCAGTGCTCGCTCGTTTATCACGCTGTTGCCGCCGTTGCGTTCAGACTCCTGGTTGTTGCCCGCATAATGCTTGAGCGTCACCCCGACACCGGCGTTGGATTGGACGCCCTTGGTTTCGGCGGCCGAGATCAGACCGGTGACGAGCGGATCTTCTGAGAAGTACTCGAAGTTGCGGCCATTGAGCGGATCGCGGTGAATGTTCTGCCCCGGTGCCAGCCACAGCGTCGCACCATAGGTGACCATTTCCTCGCCGATCGCTTTGCCTACTGCCTGAACCAAATCGGTGTTCCAGGTCTGCGCGAGCGCCGTGCCGATGGGCCAAGCGGTGCAGAACTGGTACAGCGTCCCACCGGATGGGTCGCTCCAACTCTGGGTGATCCTAAGGCCAGCGGGGCCATCGGACAGCGACATCGAAGCGATGCCGATGGCCTCATAGAGATTGGTGGTGTAGCCCGCGGCGCCATTGGCTGTCAAAGTGCTCGCGGTGCCCCCGCCCGCCCAACCCAGGCCCTCGACTATGTTGCCCAAGTGCTCCACGTCGAGCGAGGCGACGAACTGGTTCATTGTGGCCGTTCCCTCGGCCACGTCATACAGCGTCACGCCGGCGGGGACGTTCACGGTCTGGACGGTCTCGCCCTGCTTGGGCGCGTATGGTGCGCCTGTACCCTCCCAGTTGGCCTGTTTGGACTGGTCGATCAACGCGGTAGCGGTGGAGATCTTTGAGCCGTCGATCTCGTAGAACGGCGAGTCCGGGCCTACAGAGACGGTCTGCTCATACGGCGAGGAATTGTTGACCGTAGCGAAGCCGGACACGGCTATTGTCGGCGCCGCACTGATTTGGCGGGCCTCTGCGGGGTAGGAGTAGAAGTTCGCCGGATTGGATTGCCATTGGGTGGCGTTGAGCGTCCGCTCGTCTACTACTTCGTTTCGCAGCCGCTCGGTAAGCACCGTCGATGCCACAGACACCTTCGCGACCACTGTTGTATCGCGTGAGGACGTGCCCACGCGGATCGCGTATTGCCCACCTTCGAGTACGTAGGCGGCCAACGTTTCGTTGTAGGAGGACATCTCCGTCGTTGGGAAAGAAAGAGTCAAGGTCTGTGCCTTGCCGGGGGCCAACAGATCGGTCTTTCCGTAGGCCGCCAGTTCTTGGTAGGGCTTATCCAATCCCGACGTGGGCGCGGAGAAATAGACTTGCACCACTTCCTTGCCGGCAACTTTGCCCGTGTTGGAAACTGTCGCTTTGATGGTTACCGAGTCAGCATCGGCTGTGACCGTTCCCGGTGTCACGTCGAACGTGGTGTAGGAGCCGCCATGCCCGAAGGGATAGGACACGACAGAATCGGGCGCCGCGCGGTTGATGGTCTTGTAGAACGAGTCGAAATAGCGATAGCCGACGTAAATGCCCTCCGGGTAGTTCTCGACGAATGGGGATCCGTCGTTGCTGGCAAATGTGGGTGCGGCAGGGTAGTAGTCGTACGATGACGCCCACGTGTCCACGGTCTTGCCAGACGGGTTGACCGCACCGCTTACCACGTCATAGAGCGCCCTGCCCGACTCTTGGCCGGCCTGGCTCATGAGCAGCAGAGTATCGACGGCCAGCCCGCCGCCGGGATCTGTTGCTTCGGCGTTGATTTGCTGCACGAAGACCGTATCCACCACGGCGCCCACATTCAAAGCCACGACAACTTTGGAGTAAGTTTGGCCTATAGTCTTGATGTTGGCGTATTCTGTGTCCGAGAGGAAGTAATCGCCTTGCGTGGCCGTGCGGTCCGCGCCCTCCCCTGAGTTTCGGGGCAGGACGTACAAAGCGGTCCCGGTTGGGGATGTCGGCTTAACGCTGGTTGGCGTCAGTGCCACCTCCGCGTCCACGTAGTTGATGCCGCCGCCGAGCATCCCGCCGCTCGCGCCGGCTGGGTTCAACCGGTCGAACTCCGCCACCATCGCGTCGTAATACTCGCCAGACGTGGTGACGTTGTAGCCGCCTTCCTCCAAACCTTCCCGAGCCCCAATCACATACCGCTGATCGACATCGCCGGACCCCGTCCCGCCCTTGACGGTTTGGTAGGCGCCCACACCGAATACGGCAAGGTTGCCGGCGGGCGCGGGCAGGCCAGCGCCATCGTTGAAGAGCAGGACCATTCCCTCACCGGCCACCTCCCGAGCAAGTTCGCCGTGGGCAATCTCTTGGTCGCTTTGACTGTCGTCGGGTTGGGCGCCAAGAGCCGGTGCTCCACCCATCAGCACCAGGCCGGCCGTGGCCAGGGCACCGACGAGGGCCTTCCTTTGGGGACGATACATATAAACTCCTTACTGAGAAATTCACTGTCAAATCTGCGGGGAATCCCGCTGAGCTATGCCTCAGGGGCGCCTTCAGCCCACTACTGTTCCCGGATCGGTCGCAGTCACGCGCCATCGCGCCCGGGGGCACGGCCAGTAGTCAGGGTATGTCCCGGCTGCTGGCCGGCGAATCGTCCCTGCGCGGTATTGTGGCGTACCGCAGGCGCGGTATCGCCAACGCGCACGCCTCTTCCCACCTGCTCCAGCCTGACTCAGGGGCGGCTCGCGCAGAGGATCTGGAGTCGGATGCTTGCGGGCGTGCGCATACGGGTGGTGGCGCATCGGTTGCCCGCATTAGTTGGAGATTCGCTCAATGTTCCAATCGCAGAAGTGTCGCCCGGATTGTTCGCCGGACTGATCTTGATAAAGTGGCACCATAGTATCTCGCCGGTTAATAGCCTGCGTCCATCCAGAAACCTGGCGCCAGGTTCATCGATTCCCGTTCGAACGGAAGCCGCTGCCGACCGAACATTATGTGCCATGGCCGCGCTCCGGCGCGATCACTATTGCCACCGCGCTCGCGCTGACGCTTCCCGGAGCGGCATCCGCGGAAACCAGTCCTTCAGCCTCGGATGGCGAGGCTGGAGGTTGTGGCCGACCTGATAGCGGAATTGGCCCCGGACAGCCCGGTCGTCGCCGACTTCGGCGCAGGTCGGCCAGCTCTCCCGGCGCCGTCCCGGCAAAGACCTAGCGTTAGGTGTGGTGGTCCGCCGCGCCAAAGACGTCACCGCCCTGGGCGAGGAACTGGCCGCCAATCAGGTCCGCCTCCAAAGACTGGTGGACACCGCCGCCCCTGGACTGCTGGACTTGAAAGGTGTCGCTCCTATCACCGGCGCTCGCTCCCGCCAAGCCCACGACCTCGAAACCCAGGCCTACACCGCCAAACGCCTCGCCGAAGGCAAAACCGAACGCGAAACCCGGTGCTGCCTCAAACGACGCATCACCCGCCAGCTCTACCGCCAACTCCGGCGAATCACAGCTTGACAAAACCCATAGAAGGGTCCAGCTAGAAAACGGGCTCGGCACCCCGCTGGGCCTGCCCGTGTACAATCTCGAATCGAGGCGTCCCGACGTGAACCCGGCGGTTTCGCCGGTCAAGTACAGGTGCAATCCGTGCGCCACGTGTTTGACTTGCGCTCCGCCGCAGAGTGCCCAACGGCGGTGGCGGCGCAGCGGGTGGTTGGTTTAGTCTGGCATGCCGATCAGCCTCGGGGCGGCCGTGCGGCCCGGAGGGGGCGTCCATCCGGCTCCGGCGCGGTTGTCTCTTGAAAGCCTTGACGATGGAAGTGGGGAAGCCATGAAGAAGTGGCGTGTTGCTGGTTTGCTCGGCTGGAGCGTGGCCTTGATCGCGTTGGGGGCGTTGCTCGGCAAATTCGTCTACGGGTTCGCTCAGTTCATGTGGTTGGAGGACGCTCTCGGGAGCGGTTCCGACGTGCTCGACCTGGTCAACACGGACCCGCCGGTGGTTG
>JAIRXV010000133.1 GCA_031268115.1 Bifidobacteriaceae bacterium | reverse complement strand
AACCCCACCCCACCCATGCGAACCCCAACCCCTCCGCGCGCGGCCGCGGGTGGTTCGCGCCCGAGACCTCCACCAGCGCCCGGCGCGGAGCGGCCGCCGTGGCGGACGCGCGTGTCGCTGGGCGTTGGTTCAGCTCCCCAATCCCCGCGGCTCAGGGAATCGAAGTCACACCGGAGCAGTTGCGGGCCGCACAGGTGGGAGCACTAATGGAACGCCATGGTGTTCTCACGCGCGGCAGTGCCGCCGTTGAGACCTCGTTTGGGTCGGTCTACCCGGTTTTGGCCGCGTTGGAGGAGTCCGGATCGCTGCGCCGCGGCTACTTCATCGAACGCCTGGGCGGGTCCCAGTTCGCCCTACCCCAGTGCCCAGACATGCTGCGTTCGTGCGCCAACGCGGACGATGCCGTCCTGCTTCCCGCCGCTGATCCCGCAAACCCCTATGGCGCCGCGCTCCCCTGGCCACCACACGCCATGGCTCACCGCCCCGGTCGCTCAGCAGGAGCCTTAGTGGTGATCGTCGCCGGCGAACTGGTCCTCTACGTCGAGCGCGGCGGCCACACCGCGATGTCCTTCGGCGATGGTCGGCACCTTGCCCGTGCCGCCGAGACGCTGGCCGGAGGCGTCGCCAGCGGACGCCTAGATTCCCTGAAAATCACCCGCACCGACGGCTTCGACGCTTTGACCGCACACGCGGACCTGCGCCCCCTAGCCGAAGCCCTCATCGCCGCCGGTTTCACGCTCACCCCCTCTGGGTTGCGCCTTCGCCGCTCCCCGGGGGCAGTAAGGGGGAATACATCATGATCGCGTGATTCTCCACAACAAACTCCTCTCCCATTTGGGCGCCCGCCTGGTTATAGACCCGTCTAAACAAGAGATTGTGCCGCGTGTAGCCACCCCATTCCTCCACCCTTATAATGTGGCTTTTCTCGTAAACCTCGTAAGTGTATTCCGGGGCCACAGTCGATAGCCAGCACCCCACCAGCTCCTCGCCCTCGATCCCGATCTGCAACCGAAAAGGCCGCACAGTGTCGTTGCGAAGCACCAAGTCCCCATAGTTATAGAAACACGTGGCGCCTCCGCCGAATGGTACTACCCTGCTCGCATCCGGAAACACATCGTAGTTGTGTCTATGCCTCTCGACCACCGTTAGCGGTGTATGTACTGTCATCCAATAGAGCAGGTTGGACAATTGGCACAGCCCACCGCCGATCCCGGATTGGACGGTACCGCTCACAAGGATCATTCCCTTGAGGTATCCCTTGCGTCGAGTGGGACGGCCGATCTCCCGCCAGAACGAAAGCACCTCGCCAGGGGCAAGGACCAGCCCGTCCAGACGCGCCGAAGCCAAACGCAGGTTGGTTGCCTTGTTCCGCTGCAGGGCCATGTCCACGTCCCGCAACTCTCGAAGGATCGGGCTAGCGTGCCTAAATTGGACGATGGCGTTCCCCAGTTCCCTGTGACGCGCCCGCAGGTCCCGTGCCCACAGCCAGGCGATGTGGCGCCGTGCCGTGAAGTACTCCTTACCGACCGCCATCCGAAGCCGCCCCCGCGAAACAGGCCGCGCCGTCACCGGCTGCGCGTCCATACCGAACCTCCGCCCACCATGGCCAAGGCATCGCCCCCGGGGGCGCGGTCCCGGATAGCGCAGAGCGCCGTGCCAAGGTTGCGAAGACCGCTGTCCCGCCGAGGATCGCCGACGCCAGAACTATCGAGTAATCACCGTCTTGAGGCAATTGTGTTGCGAGGCATCCTCGAACACGGAGTAGGCATCGAGCATCGAATCCATTCGGAAATGGTGAGTTCCCATGACTTCTGGATGGATACGCCCCGCTTTGATCAAATCGATCAAGATTGGAATCGTTACCGTATCGACAAGGCCAGTGGTGAAAGTAATGTTCTGGATCCACAGATCGTTGATGGGCAGTGAGAAACTCTTGCCGTGAACGCCCGCGTTCGCGACATGCCCGCCCGGCCTGACAATCCGGAAGGCCTGATCCAGGGTTTCTGGCACGCCCACGGCCTCGATGGCGACATCGACACCCAATCCGTCGGTCAGGTTGAGTACGGTATCCATCCAGTTGGCGTCCATGGTGGATACAGCGTGGGTCGCTCCCATGACCATTGCTTTGTCGATGCGGGGACGCGTGCGGCCGATTGCGATCACCTTCGACGCCCCGTAAAGGCCGGCCGTCGCGACCGCGGCTAGACCAACAGGCCCAACGCCTACTACGGCCACCACATCGCCCGGCTGGACACGGCCGTATCGCACACCCATCTCGAATCCCGTGGGAAAAATATCGGACAAGAACAGCGCCTGGGCGTCGAACATACCTTCGGGCAGCCGATAGGTCGAGGTCTGGCCGTACGGCAGCCGAACGTATTCGGCCTGAGTGCCGTTGATGAGGTTGCCGAGCACCCAGCCCGTGGCGCCGAACGCTTGGCAGTGAGATGGCATTTGCTTACGGCAGAACTGGCATGCCCCACAAGAGGTGATGCACGAGACAATGACGCGATCGCCTATCGAAAGGGTAGAAACACCGGAGCCGACCTCGACTACGGTACCGATCGCTTCATGCCCCAGCACCGTTCCGGGCTGCACCGCAGGCACATCACCCTTGAGGATGTGCAGGTCGGTACCGCAGATGGTGGTGGTATCGACTCTGACGATGACATCCGTCGAAGACTCGATGGCCGGGTCGGGAATGGTCTCCCATGAGGGCGAACCGGATCCGTTGTAAACAAGTGCTTTCATTGCGTGGGGCTCCTTGGAGGGACAAAAGGATGCCGGCTGCTGCCGGCCGGGTCCACGCTACGCAAGTCTGAGGGGCATCCCATGGGACCGAGGACCGCCCAACGTAGAAATACTCACGGACCCGTTCGTTGGGTTCCGCTGCCGCGGGTACTTCACGGCTTGTGCCAGGGGGACGCACTCCCCGCTGGACGCGTCGCCGGCCACAAGCTCCGGCGGGTACTGTCTCGGCTTGTGCCAGAGGGTGATTTTGTCCGGCGGGTGGTCAAGCGCCTCGACCAGGTGTTGACTGGCGCGCCCCTCACCTACACGCTGCTGCGCTGGCCCACTTTGGGCGGCGTTGACCTCACCGGTCTGACTGTCACCGCCATCGACGCCTTCGGCAAGCACATACTCATGCACTTGAGCGACGCCCGCACTCTCCGCACGCACTTACGCATGGACGGGACCTACTACATCGAACACGCCGATGCCGGACGACCCGCGCGCGATTCTCGCGCCCAGCGTTGGACCTCCCGGGCGGTGCTTGTGACCAACGAGTGGACCGTCATCGGCCACCGGTTGGGTATGGCAGATCTGGTGCGAACTCGGGACGTGCGCCGACTGATCGGCCACCTCGGGCCAGACATCATGGCGGATGGTTTCGATCCGATTAGCACGGGCGAGGCCATCGCCGCGCAAGGCGAGCGGGCCATCGGAGCGACCCTGCTGGATCAAACGGTGGTCGCCGGCATCGGGACAATCTACCTGGCTGAGGGCCTATTCGAGTGGGGGGTGCGCCCCGACCGGGCGTCGGACGCAGTGCCGGATCCCGCCGGCCTACTTCAGTACATTCGCGAGTTGCTGTGGCGTTCGGTTCGGGCCCGTACCGGCACGGCCACTGGGGATACACGCCGAGGCTTCACGACCCTGGCTCACGGCCGCGAACACCAACCATGCCGCCGATGCCGGACGCCAATCACGGTCTGTCGGGTCGGGACACCGCCTTTGGACCGACCCGCCTTCTACTGTCCGCAGTGCCAGCCGGACTGATCCGGCCGGCCACTGCTCAGCGGACCAATGCCAGCTTTTGGCGCATCTGGATGTCACCGGAGACCGCAGCGGGTCGCCTATCCGCGGCGGCCAAACGATCGGAGACCTCCCGCAGTGTCGCCCACAGCGGCATGTCAAGCGCTTCGCAGATCGAAGCGAGCAGTTCGGAAGACGCCTCCTTGTGCCCGCGCTCGACCTCACTCAGGTAGCCGAGTGAGATTCGCGCGGCCATGGCGACATCTCGTAGGGTTCTGCGCTGGCGCAGCCGTGCTGAGCGCAGCACATCGCCGAGTTCGTTGCGCAGCAGTGCCATTTTGGACTTCCCTCCATTCTCTGATTCCCCCCTGATCGGCTGGACCGAGCCGTGCCCGGACGCCGTGGCGGGTGTTGCTTGTCGATAGAACCTCGGGCGGGCCGCCGCTTGGGGCGGGGAGCCGCTCCGACTCATGGGTGCGTGTGTCGTATTCATCGTCGGAGACAACAACAGCGCTGGCACTTTTGTTCCCGATCCGACCCGATCTTGGTTGGCTCGCCTGCATCCCGACGATGGCGGCCGTTCCGCCATCGTGGGTCCCTCACGCCCACGTAGCGCAACCGAAGCGGACCGGGGCACGCTCCGAGAGCGCCGAGTTTGCCTCCGATAGAGCGGTCTGGCGTAGCGACAGCCTCACGGGATCCAGGCTCGAGGCCAGCCCAACGATTCGTAGGGTTGAGCTGGGTCTTAGGGGACACGCCGACCCTAGGAGGCTGGAGGCACGGCTGCTTGGTCGGGCC
>JAIRXV010000126.1 GCA_031268115.1 Bifidobacteriaceae bacterium | reverse complement strand
CAGTCAGCTCATCCACCGTTCCCCCGGTAGCTCGTATCACTAGTCACCGGTACCACGTTACACGAGCTACCGCGGACGCGCAAGGATCCGGCCGCCATCGTCGGTGGTGTACGCGTGTCACGGCACCCATCTCAAACGGGGCAGCGCCACCCACTCGTCTCGCGCTGGCTTGTTTGGGTCTAAGTGGGCTTCCCTCGGTGTCGGCCGGACACGACGTTGGTTGGCCGGTGCCGCGAACGGCCTGTTCAACGGCATCGGCGACTTGGGTGAGGCCTTGGTGCTGCCAGAGCCGCAGAACTTGCCAGCCTGCGGCTGCGAGCCGAGTGTCAGTGCCGCAGTCGCGAGCCTGGTTGCCTTCAATCTTGTCGGCCCAGTACTCGGGGTGGGATTTGGAAGGGGACGCAATGGTCGGGGCGGCTGTGCCAGGGCGGGGTGCGGGGCGCGGCCGGTGGCGCTCGACTTGTTCGCCGGCGCGGGCGGACTGTCGTTGGGGTTGGAGCAGGCGGGGTCCGACGTGCTTGAATCGCCGCGGAACACCGCCGAGCGAAACGCATCGCCGCCGTCCCGACTCAAACCCGGCCCTGGCCAGGAAAAACATATCAACGCACGCGCTAATACACGCGGCCGCTATGAGGTTGCTCGAAGCAGGCGTGGACATCGCCGTGACCGCGTTGTGGCTCGGCCGCGACCACTACCTCCGCGCTCACCTCGGATTGAAACAAGCCACCCTCAACAGGACCCGGCCAGCCGGTGTCGCACCGGGCGTCTGCACGCCGACCCCGACATCCTCGCCTGGCCCGACCGACTATAAGCCGACCACTATGCCGACACATACGCCCTTGGCGGGCCTATCGCCAGCGGGACCGCCGATCGATGTCAAACTTCCCGTGCCATCCACGCACGAAGTTCGGGCCGGTTTTCGGCGTGGAGTTTTCGCAGGAGATTACAGACGTGGAACTTCACGGAGCGCTCTGTGACCGTGTGCTCTTGTGCCATCTGAGCGTTGGTTCTGCCTCGGCGGATTCTGGCGAGTACCTGCACCTCTCGGGTGGTGAGGCGGTACTCGGCTTGGATGCGATGCAGAAAGGATTCCTCCGCGCCCACCTGCGGATCGAGGAGAGTAGCGCGGATGCGCTCGATCCGGTCCGCGGTCTCGGCGGCGCTCAAGTGCGGCCTGCGAGCGATCTCTCCTTTGGAATTGCCCTTTATGAGCAAGTCCGCCACTTTGCGTTCCGTTTCCCCTAACCCGGGCAGCGAGATCGCGGCTGGTGAAGGCTTGGGTGTGGAATCGGTGGGTTGCGCGGTGGGCAGGTGTGCCGCGCACACGATGGCGCTAGCAAGATTACGCTCTTTCTGATACTCGAGTACAAGCAATGAATACACCAACAACCCGATTGTGACTAATGCGGCGGCGACGTGGAACGCCATTGGGAGGCGACGAGGCGCCATGATTTGAGGCAGAATCAAGTCTGAGGGCCAAAGTATTGCGCCCCGCACCAGGACAACCATGATCCCAGCGGCGTTGATGAATGCCGGAAACCGGCTGGTCGCCACACCGTGAAGAGGAAAAGACAGCAGAGCGAATAGGGTGAAGCCGCCGCCGAAACCATACGCGATGAGGAGCCACGCACTGAGTCCTGTTGGTGTACCAAGCAGGGAAACGAGAATCCCAACCAGGGCCATGGACAGCCCCAGGACGAGTCCCACACGGTCCAGCCCCCGGTCCGCTAGGCGGGCGAAGAACACGGCGCACGCGGCGGTGAAGACCCAGATCGCTAACCACGACCTGGGGTGCCCCGCGTCGAGCTGGATCAAGTTGGTCAAAATGATTTGGTACAGGCAGTCGGTGACCACGAGCAACACGCAAAAGGGAACGATGGTGACCAAGCCTCGTCGCCGTGAGGCACCAGCGTGGATTACTCGGGCCGGCGCCGCGTAAGCGCCTCCGGCCAGCCGTGAGACTCCAAGAACGGCCAACCCGAGGATGGGGAACTTGGCACCATAATCGAGGGGAACTACCACCCACAGCGCTTGAAGAGCCAAGGTGCGGGCCACCACTGACATATACACGCTCAGACCTCGACCGGGCGCGATGGATGTCACCAAGGCGTGGAAGGAGGCGACAAGGAAGGGCCCGATGCACAGGCCCACGGCAAAGTAGCACGCGATGAAGCCGGGTAACGGCAACTAATACATGGCGAGGGTCAGCACGCTTCCCACAGGAATACACACACGCACCAGGGCGCCGATCCGCTGGATGGCAAGGCGCCCAACGATCGCCATCGACAATGCGACTAGCCCCATAAAGGTGGGCATGTAGACGTAGCTCCCAAACAGGACGGGCTCAAAGGAGTAAGCCAAGCAATACATCCACACCAGTGCGCTCACGCTCACCAGCCAGGGCTTCAGCCAAACCTTCATCGCACCCTCCCCGAATGCCGTGAGAGTCACAGCGTAGTGGCGGCCTGTGCCTCACGGAGGGATACCTGTCCCGCAGGGTGAGCGCAAAGTCGGCGACTGTCGGCGTGGGGGGTGCGGGCGTGGGGTGTGGCCTGGTGTTTTAGAGAGGTCCAGTAAGACTCCTGCGAGCAGAAGGCCACGCCCCGGCGGACATCCTAACCATCGCCGCCTGGGCTCGGCGGCCAGCTGGCGAGTTCGACACTCTCTAGCCATCGACAGCAAGGAAGCCCGATGAGCCCGCAACCTCGGCGAGCGGGTACGTCTTCCATGTGCCACCAGAGTCCTGAACGCAAACCACCAGCCCACGACCACAATCGCTGGACTACGATCCCGCCCTGACCTGTCCTGACCCTGTACCTCGTGTGAAAAAACCTGTACCTCGAGGCTCTTCTAGGGGTGTGACCTGTTCAGTAACATCCGCGTAGATCGTGCGCGAAAGGAACCTCCATGAAGAGAATGATCACTATCGCAACCCTGTGTACCGCCTTGGCCATCGGACTGGTGATGGGTGCTGCCCCCTCAGCGAATGCGGAGGATGAGTTTCGCGCGGCACCCCGGGAGTGGGGCTCGATCAACGGGTCTGTTGTCAATGCCGGGACACTTGCCGATGTGGCCGCCAGCCTGAAGGTCACAGTGGTCATCGACTGTATCCGGTCTTTCGGCGCCATTGAGACGATCTCCACTGACCCGGAGCAGATAGCCCGGTGGCGGGCATACTTGTCCCAGTGCCTGGGCGATCCCACGAACTATGGCCAATTCGGTGGCGGCGAGGCTGTGGTTGGCGGGGGCTCGACATCGTGGTCTGTGCCCGGCATCGAGGGGGTCGTCGAAGACTTCCGGACAC
>JAIRXV010000064.1 GCA_031268115.1 Bifidobacteriaceae bacterium | reverse complement strand
ATGTCCGGGGTGACTCGGGCCGTCCGCTCTCCAAGATCGACCACGGCTCCCAGCATGACAGAGTCGTTGATCTCGTGGGTCGCGCCGAAGCCAGACTCGGCGTCGACCTTGAGTGCGGCCAAGTACTCGATGTTCGCCCACTCAGTCCCGTAGAGCCGTGCCTGAAGCGACGGTCGCACGTCATCGAAATCGTCGGGAATCGGAATCTCGGATGGCATTGGCTACTTCCTCCCATGTTTGAGATCTAGGAAAACCGGGGGCGAACGCACGCCACCGGACTTGCGCACACCGCGTTCGGCACCGGATTTGTCACGCCCCCCAACGCACCACGGCGCTATGGGAGCCGAACATGAGGCGGGCGCCATCGCCTACTGTCAGCTTCTTTCCCGATACCAATGGATACGATCCCTCTGGCGCCACCACATAGGTCCCGTTTCGCGACCCCATGTCTTGCACCCACACCAGCCCACCGGTTGTCAGCCCGAAGGCGAAGTGGTTTCGCGACACCGTTCCTTGGGCGTCGTCCACTCGCACCACGTGGACATCGGTGGCGGCGACGTCAGGTTGGCGTCCGACGATGCCGGACCCGGTCACCACGATTCGCTCGCCGGTGGACAGTTCTATCACGGGCCGCGCATCGGATGGCGCACTCGCCGGCCGTGCCGACTTACCCAAGCCGGTTAGCGGGATCGGCAATGGGATCGGTGTGACCATGACGCGTGCCGCCGGCACCTCACTGGCGAAAGCACTAGCGGCGGGGGAAATCGCGGTTTCGGCGGCCTTCTTCGAGCGTCGCACCATCACGAATCCTCCTGTTCTGCGTCCTCAGGCGCGTCGGACAGCACCAAGGTGTCGGTAACAGCCTGGAAAACCTCAAGCAGCGGTTCGGCCACGTCCGCGTCAGGCGATGCGCAGGCTACCAACACGACAGCACCTTGCACCGGGATGAACGTGTCGTGGAACACCAAACGGATTTCCTTACCGCGTTGCTCCAGCCGTTGCCGGCGCACTCCCCACCGCCGTACCGCCTTGCCGGCTCCGTCCATGGTGACAACATCCGTCATCGACCAATCGCCGGCACCGGGTTGACCCCCCCGGCTGACCTGGTCCATGAGGTCCGTCAACCCAGTGCGTCCACGAGTGCCAAGCGGCGGGAGAACTGTGATGGTCAGCGCTCCCACCAGTACGCCATCGCCGGCCGCTTTCGCGAATGCCATGCAGTAGCGAGCGCCCGCATCCCAGGCTTGACGTGCGATTCCACGCACATAGCGGACGATGGCGCCCCTCGCCTCCCACAATTCCGGAGACGCCTTAACGGTGCGCTCAACCATGGTCTTGGCGGCTCGGTCGCGGCTCGCGGGGCGCAGATCGAGCTCGAACCACGCCGGCGGCACTTCGATCTCGAAGACAAGGCCGGTGGCCGGAACCTGGTCGGTCATGCCAAATCCTCCTGAAGCGACACCTTCGGGACCTGAATCTGAACGGTTGTGCCAGTCGCCACGGTGTGAATGTAGCCGCGTCCCGGTCCTGTTGCGATTTTGGTCTCAGCCAGGGTGAACCGCCCATGTCCAATCAGTTCGCCGTCGGCCGCGTCGGACATCTTACTCAGAAGTCCCTGCCCACCGCGCCGAACCGCGTCCGCGACGATGTGCCGTTGGGAGGGACGGGCCATTCCGCGCAGGGCCGAAGACTCACCTGCGACCATCAATGCCACCGCTCGGTCCTCGCTGCCGATGGCCTGGGCGAGGGCTTCGTCTCCTGGCATCTCCACCGCTTGTTCGGCATCGTCGATGACGATAAGCAGCGGTTTCTCGGGATCTGGAGGGTTCAGGATGGGCTCCAAGGCGTCGGCATCTACCTTGTTTGGGTCCTCGAAACAGGCGACGACACCCGGTTGACCTGCGAGTTTGCGGAGGTCGCCCGGGCGTGGCGCGATGATCGCCACGTTGAACCCGCTCGCCAGGCCGGACAGCGCCATCGACACCAGCGCGTTGGTTTTGCCGGAGCGGGGCGGCCCGGCCACAACGAACCGGGGGTTCTCGGGACTGAAGGTTGCGTGGATCGGCTCGGCATCCTCCCCTCCTATCCCCACAAACACGCGCCCGGGCGCATCGAACGGCCCATACCTTTGCGCGGCTTGGGCGCGGCTTATCGCGTCTGGCATGTCCGCGACGCTGAAGGCGAGGCGGTTCCGCGGTATTGCGGCGTGGGCCTTAGTCAGTTGGTTCCCGAGTAGCCGTATGGCGTCGGCTTGGTCTTGGAACGTGCCCGATGCCGGCAGGGCAACCTGGGTTTCGATACCGCCATCGGCCCTGAAACACCGGCCGGGCGGCATCTTCTCCGGCATATCCCGCCCTCGCAAACCGATCAAAGAGAAATTGTCGCGGTCCACGAGACGCAAAACGAACTTGTCGTCCGCGTAAGAAAAGTAGCGGCCGGACAGGAGTTTCTCGTCTCCTCCGACGATGACGTGAATGCCGGCCGCGACGCCTTCGCGCAGGAGTTTGACCGCGCCGTCCACGGCTTTGGTGCTCGGTACCTCTTCGAA
The DNA here is from genome assembly GCA_031268115.1 of Bifidobacteriaceae bacterium. Classification (GTDB taxonomy): domain Bacteria; phylum Actinomycetota; class Actinomycetes; order Actinomycetales; family WQXJ01; genus JAIRRT01. Next base: position 3,585 of record JAIRXV010000064.1, on the reverse strand, counting down.
TGCCGAAAGGAATCCGTCCCACGAATCGATCAACAGGAGGATCTGCGCGGGGGCCGCGGGATCGCCGGCTAAGCGCCGGTATTCCCCGATCGAGGAGTAGCCCGAAGCGGCAAGTTGCGCCTGACGCTGCGTGAGGACCGCCAGGAGTTTGCCGACGAGGCGCGCGGCGCGTTCGGTCCCGGTTCTGGGAACGACAACTCCGCAGTGCGGCAGCGACCCAAGCGGAGCCAATCCGCCCGCTCCGAAGTCCAATGCGTACAGGTGGACCTGATCCGGCCCCCAAGTGCGGGCCGCCGCCACCGCTATGGTTCTAAGCGCGGTGGTTCGCCCCGAGCGGGCAGCGCCAACCAGATACATGTTGCCGAAATCATCGAGATCTAGGCTGATCGGGCGTTGCGCCTGACTCGCTGGTAAGTCCTCTAAACCGAAGGGCACGGCTCCGGCCTCGCCAGCGCCTTGCTCGATCAGATAGTCCAGCGTTACTGCCTCGGGCAAAGGGCCGAGATAGGCGGCCCGGGGCTTAGCGAAGCCCATGCGGGCGCTGGCCTCACCGATCGCTTGGACCAGTTCTTTCAGGTCTGTAACCTCTACGTCCCCGCCCACCGATTTAGCCTTGGACCGCTTGGGCGGCGGATCCGCGAGGGTGAGTGCCGTCATCGGACGCACCAAAGGTTCAAGACGTTCCTCTTCGGGGGCGGCGTCGCGATCGGGGGCGCGCCCACCCACACGCCCGGATTGGAACGGCACCAGCGAGGTGGCGCCAAGCCGCGCATAGGCCCGGCCCGGCGCGGACTTCGGGATAGCGCCCGCCTCGGGAGCGTCGATGATGTCGGTGGATTCGGCGGCATCCGTCACCCGCAAAGCGATCCTCAGGTTTGTGTTCGCGCGGATTTCGGGCGAGACCACGCCGCTAGGACGCTGAGTTGCCAGAATCAGGTGGATGCCGAGGGAACGGCCCCGCTGGGCGATGTTGACCAGTCCCGGCACGAAGTCCGGCAGTTCGCGAACCAGGGAGGCAAACTCGTCGATCACTATCAGCAAACGCGGCACCCGCGGCAGATCCGAGCGGCGCTCAGCCAACTCAACATAATCGTCCAGGTCTTTAGCCCCAGCCGAACCGAGAATGTGTTCGCGGTATTTCAGTTCGGCGCCAAGCGAGGTCAGAGCCCGTTCCACGAGGTGGGTATCCAGATCGGTGACGGTGCCGACGGTGTGTGGCAGGTTCTCGCAGTCCTTGAAAGCGGCCCCACCCTTGTAGTCGACAAGGACGAACGTCATCGCTTCGGGAGTGTTGACCGTGGCCAACGCCCCGACAATGGTCTGGAGCAACTCGCTCTTACCCGAACCGGTGGTTCCCGCCACCAATCCGTGGGGGCCATCGTGGACAAGGTCCAAAGCAAACGGACCGTCCATACCCTCCCCGATCTGAGCGGTTGTACTGCGCCCGCCAAGGGCCCAAATCGCCTCGATGGCCGTCGGCGAAGGCGGGTCGAGTCCAGGAATTATGTCCAGCAACCGGGCCTTGGTTGGGATCGCGGAATCCGCCAGAGTGGGGCTGGCATCTTCTATCGGAGCAAGCGCGCGCGCCACCCAATCGATCCAGTCGTCGCTGACCCAATCGGGCAGGATGCCCCCCAAGGTGACCGCCCGCTGCTGGCGGATTCGCAACCTTGCTCCCTCAACCAAAACCACCGTCTGGCACTCCTCCGGCAAGAACCGTTCCTCGGAGTCCAAACAGATCGAATAGATACCCACGGCCGGACCCTCCGTAAGGATCGTGGCGATGCCCGGCATCGTTCGCAGCCGATAGGAGCCGTCGAGGATCACAACGACCGAAGAACCCACCCATACCCGCTCGTTGCTGCTCGTCCCGCTTGCCTTCTGGCGGGCGTCGAGGATGGCTAGCAACTCGGATATGCGCGTCCCGGCCTGCTGCGCCGAAAAGGCGACCGTCCGCATGGCATCTTGGCCCATGGTGGGACGGGTGTGCGGCACCCAAGTTGCCGATTCCCACTGACGCATCCGGCCGGCATCGTCGTGGCCCGAACCGAGAACGTAGACCGCGAGATCTTTCGGGGAGTGCAACACAGCGAGCTGCTCCAAAGCCCATAAGCCTAGGCGCTGAGCGGTCCCATCGGCACCGGCAATGCCGAGCGCCCCGGCCTCGGCGAGGCTCACCACCGCGGGGACATCGCGTAACTCCCATTTCCGCAGCCGTTTGTGCTCCAGCTCCTCTGGGTCTTCCAACGTGACCTCTGAGGGCTGGGTTGCCGTACCGAACCGCAGGTGCAGCCACTGCGGATCGACGGTGCGTCTGGCCCAAAGCCGAGGCGTTGGCCGCACCGCGATCTCGGCCAACTCGGCCGGATCTGGGGCCACGTAGCGCCGCCGGGAGCGCTCTTTGGCGGCCGCTGCGGTCGCATCCTCGGTGATTTTCGTCTTGTGTTCGCGATACTCCTTCTCTTGGCGGGCGAACTTGCGTCCCGTGAGGCGCCGCGCGGTGACGTAGTTGGAGACCATGATGATGGGCGACATAACCCCGAAAATCAGCATCCGGGCGTTGGAGTAGAGCATCGCCATGAGGATCCCCATGAACAGCGGCGCAAGTGCAGTGATCATAGGGATCGGTTGTTTGGTCGGTTCTTCCGGCGGTGTCGGCAGACGGAAATGTGGGCTCGGTTCGGGCGGCAGGATGCGCGGCGGACGAGAGTACTTCAAAGCGCCAGTGGCCTCGTCAAGCTCCAAGGCCGCAGTTTGAGAGGCGGGACTGGCAAGCTCAACTATGCAAGTCGGGAAGACAATCTGATCACCGGGCCCAATTACGCGCTCGCCGGTCAACGCCGCACCGTCCACCGTGATGGTCAGCTCCACGCCATTCTCGGGCCGAACCACGGCAGTGGCGTCCGGCCTCACGACCAAGCGTGCGACGACCCCGGTGACCGCCGGATCCGCAATCTGGACGGCCGCTGCGGGGCCGGCCCCGATTCCGATCGTGCCCTGCCCGCAGTGGTAGGTCGTGCCCGCGCCGGTGCCGCTGACCACTCGCAACTCGACGTCCCCGGCGGGCCGGGTGCCCCTGGGCGGGGCGGCGGCGCGTTCTCCGAGGAGGGTGATCCAAGATCCCTCGTGCAGTCCCGCGTCCGCGACAGTGGTTCTGCTATCGGCAACCGCACCGTCCACGGCCATGCCGCGGTCCGCTCCCGTGGCATCCGCGCCGGCCGCGTTGACGGCCACGGGTAGTAGGTCTGCGATGGTGGAGGCCGGATCCACATCGACGAAAGCCGTGGCCACGGTCCCAGTTACCGAGTCGTGGAGCGAGACGCCGAATCGCATAGCGGCCAATATACTGGGCGTTCTTGCTCAGATTCCGTGCCACTTGGGCCCGGGGGCGTGTGGACTGTCAGGTTGGGGTGGTTGGGTGTGTCGCGGAGTTGGTATCGTGTGGAACATGTTGGCTGGCCGTGGGTGGATGGTGTGCGGGTGCGTGGGGGGTTTGGGCTTTGCCATTGCGGGGTTGTGACGGGTTCCCGGTGATTGAAGGTCTGACGCCTTGGCGAGTGGTTGGCCGCGGCGGTCATGCCGAGG
>JAIRXV010000038.1 GCA_031268115.1 Bifidobacteriaceae bacterium | reverse complement strand
ACGCCCTAGGCGTCACACGCAAACAAGCCAAAGCCATCCACCAAAACCACCAACAACACTGACACCCCAACCCAACAACGGCGAAACCAAACCACACCACACCACGGGACTTGACCCGGGGAATCGTCTCAACGTCGGCATTTCAAAACACCAGCGACCCTGGTGGCGCATTGGCCCGGCCCGCGCCGCCATGTTGGCAATGCCGCGCCCATATAGAGCTTTTGGCTATTGCGACCGCGGCTCGCTGTATCGCGATAGAGCTTTTGGTCATTAGAGCGAGCCAAGACACGCCAATCCGGCGATCCTAATAGCCGAAAGCTCTATTGATGTGAGCGCGCGCACTCCACTATTGACCAGAAGCTCTATCGGTATGGTCCGCGCCGACAGGCCCGAACACAGCCGGCCGGTCTGCTTCCGCCGCCTGGGACCGGTGCCGTCGGCCCCGCACTACCGCGGCAACAACCTCCGCTGCCACCAACACGCATGCGCCAAGCCGCACACTAAGACGGTTGCGAAAGGACCACCTCCCCGGACACCAACTGCCGCATCTCGGCCGGCGAGGCCTGGCCCTGCCCGACCCGCCCGACCTGGCCCGACCCGCCCGGCCTGGCCCGACCTGAATTCGATTCGTATCGGGGACCGGTGACTGATCGTCTCCCAGGGAGACGATTCAAGGCCTGTCGCAGGTTGTGGCCCGGCACCTGCCGAGAGTCCGGTGCGGACGCTACCTGGTGACCAGCACCTTCAGAGCGTCGTTGGCGGCGGCGTGACTGAAGACGTCATAGGCCTGCTCGAATTGGTCCAAGGTAAAGGTGTGAGTGGTTAGCGGTTTGATGTCGAGGCGACCGGCCTCGATGAGGTCGATCAGCATCGGCGCCGTTACACCGTTGACCAGTCCCATCGTGATAGTGATGTTGGCGATCCAAAGCCGATCCATTGGGACTGTCACGGGGTGGCCGTGGACGCCGATGTTGGCGACTCGGCCGCAGGGACGCACCAGGTCGAAAGCGGCCTCAAGAGTTGAGGGTATGCCCACCGCTTCGATCACAACGTTGGCGCCGCCGACGGGGCTGAGGGCGCGAACCTCGTCCATCCAACCCTCTCTGCCCGAGTTGACTGCGTGTGTCGCACCGAAGTGGGCGACGGCCTGTTCCAAGCGGTTGTCGTCCAAGTCTACGGCGATGATCCGTTTGGGGCTCATAAACTGCGAAGTCAGCATGGCGGAGAGTCCAACCGGGCCGGCACCGATGACAACCACGGTGTCCCCAGGAGCCACTTGCCCGTTCTGGACGCCCATTTCATAGGCCGTGGGAATGATGTCGGACACGTAGATGATCTCGGCATCGGTCAAATCTGCCGGGATTCGGTGCAGCGAGGTTTCCCCGAAGGGGACCCGAACATACTCGGCTTGAGTGCCATTCGTGGCGTTACCCAAAACCCACCCCCCAACACCGGTGGACATGCAGTGCGCGGCCTTACCGACGCGACAATAGGCGCAGGTGCCGCACGTCGTGATGGCGGGAACCACTACGCGATCTCCGACTGCGAACTTGCCTGCGTCCTTCCCGACCTCGACCACCGTTCCAACGCCCTCGTGACCGAGGATCGTGCCGGGTTTGACCGAGGCGACGTCTCCCTTGAGAATATGCAGGTCAGACCCACAGATGGTTGTCGTGTCGATTTGGACGATGACGTCGGTTGGGTCTTGGATTCGCGGATCGGGCACACTGTCCCAGGATTTGAGACCCGGGCCGTGGAACACGAGAGCTTTCATGGCACTTGCGCCTTTCTGTGATGTACGGGGCGGTGGCAATCGAGCTGGGCGTGACTCGACGATGACGCAAGGGCCTCGCTGCCGTCCGCGCGCTGCCCCAACGCCCGTACCGTCTATCGTCACACGGACAAGTGCCGTTGGCGCCTCGCTGCAAGAAGGTGAGACCGGCCTCACACCGGGGCAGACCAACCAGTAGGGTTATGGCCGTGAGAATCCTGGTAATCGGCTCCGGCGCGCGGGAGCACGCGATCATTCGCGCGTTGGCCCTGACATCTGCTGGCGAACCTACTGGCAACACCCTGTTCGCCGCCCCCGGCAACCCTGGCATAGGCGATTTCGCTGAGCGGTTCGCGGTGGACATTCTCGATCCCGTCGCTGTGGCCGCGTTGGCCGTTGAGCTGGGCGTGGATCTTGTGGTCATCGGACCGGAGGCCCCGTTGGTGCTGGGAGTGGCCGATGCCGTCCGAGACGCCGGCGTGCCCTGTTTCGGGCCGTCCATCAACGCGGCCAAGCTGGAAGGCTCCAAGTCGTACGCCAAGGCGGTCATGGAGGCAGCTGGGGTACCGACCGCCGGCTCAGTGACGGTAACCGATGCGGCCGATCTGGAGGCGGCCGTAGACCGGTTCGGCCCGCCCTACGTGGTCAAGGACGACGGATTGGCGGCGGGCAAAGGTGTGGTGGTGACCGACGACAAGGCGGCGGCTTTGACGCATGGGGGGAACGTCATCGGCGGCGGGGGAAGCGTGGTGATCGAGGAGTTCCTGGACGGACCAGAAGTCTCCCTGTTCTGCGTTACCGACGGCAAGACTGTGGTGCCGTTGGCGCCGGCACAGGATTTCAAACGACTCAAGGAAGGCGACCGCGGCCCGAACACAGGCGGGATGGGGGCCTATTCGCCGCTGCCGTGGTCCCCGCCTGGGTTGGTTGAGGATGTGGTCGGCAAAATCGCGCAGCCCACTATCGCGGAGATGGCGCGGCGGGGAACGCCGTTCGCCGGGCTGCTCTATTGCGGCTTGGCTTTGACCTCGAACGGTTTGCGTGTGATCGAATTCAACGTCCGTTTCGGGGACCCTGAGACGCAGGTCGTGTTGGCGCGGCTCCAGTCTCCGCTGGCCGAACTCCTGCTGGCGGCCGCGCGCGGCGAACTGGCGGACCATCCACCACTGGAATGGACCGACCGGGCCGCCGTGGTTGTGGTGATCGCGTCGGAGAACTACCCGGCGCGGCCTGTCACTGGAGCCAGGATCGAGGGTGTGAGCCGGGCCTCGGAGATGCCGGGCACCTATGTCCTTCAAGCCGGAACGGATGTGGACAAAGGG
>JAIRXV010000486.1 GCA_031268115.1 Bifidobacteriaceae bacterium | reverse complement strand
CACCCCCACCAACCACCCAACCCAAACAAACCACCAGGTTTCCCCACACACAGTGGCGCGCCAGCGCGCCAGGACATCTGCTAAGTGCGTCGGTCTTGGGGGCTGGAGGAAGCGCAACTGAGCGAAGGCGACCGGCGCGTCTTGGACGAGCGGATCGCAGACATGCACACCAACCCCAATGTCGGGGTCTCTCTGGATGAGTTGATGGCGAAAGTCCGCGCGGGACGATGACGTTCAACATCATTGTCCGCCCGGCCGTGACACGCAGCCACCTATGGTGAGTGGGCGCGGGACGCGCTTGACGTTGACGGCACCTTGTTCACGCATGAGCGACCACGAACGGTATCAGGCCGCACGGTTTCACATGCCCATGACTGGGCTAACGGGTCTTGTGGTCGGCCTGGGTGGCGGCGCCGGCGCGGTTCGACGGGCTGTTTCCGAGGTCTAGATCCTCACCACCCGGAGATGGAACGGCGTCAATTCGAGAGCGCCAAACTCGCCACCGCGAGGCGCCGCCGACCGAAGGGCCCTCCTAGGAGATCTGAAGCCCGCCGTTGATGTCGTAGGTGGCGGCGGTGATGTAGCCCGCCGGTTCGCTGACTAGGAACGCAATCAGGGCGGCTACGTCGTCGCGGCTGGCCACCCGCCCTAGCAGTGTTCCCTGCGACATGGCGGCCTTGCGCGAACCGTCCAGCGGTCCGCCCATGATGTCGGTATCCACCGGCCCCGGGGCTATGCAGTTGACCGTGATCCCGAATTCGCCCACCTCGCGCGCCACCGCACGGGTCAAACCGATGATCGCGGCCTTCGAGGCGCTGTAAGCGGACTTGGAGAAGGTCCCGCCGCCGCGTTGTGCTGAAATCGATGAGAGCGACACCACCCGGCCCACGCGCCGCGCGAGCATACCGGTCAACACCCGCTGCGTCACGATGAACGTCCCGGTCACGTTGACCTTGAAAACGCGTTCCCAGCCGGCCACCGTCTCGTCCATGAAGTCGGTTGGGGAGCTGATACCGGCCAGGTTTACTAGCGCCACTATCGGTGGCATGGTCGTCTCGATGTGGCCGATGGCGGCGTCCACCGCTCCCTGATCCGTCACGTCTACGCCCAGTCCCCGGGCGGCGGCACCCGTGCGTTGAGCTATCTCGGCGGCCGCGGCCGCGGCGCCGTCGGCGTCTAGGTCGAGGATCGCGACCGACCAACCTTGCCGAGCGAGAGTCTCAGCGGTGGCCTTACCGATACCTCGCGGCGATGCGGCGCCGGTCAGCACGGCCGTGCGCTCAGACGGAAATGCGGGCGATGACATGGCGTTCCTTTCGATAGGGATGCGGGGACGAGGGTGAGGCTAGAGCGGTGCCGGTGGGCCGGCATCGGGCAGCGTAGAGCGAGTGGGGGCGCGGCCGCGGAGCCATTCGGCGTGGTCTTGCCACGTCTGGTCCATGTGAGCCGACATGGCAGCCCGGGCACCGGCCGGGTCTTGGCCGGCGATGGCGTCGCGAACCGCCCGGTGGTGCTGGATCGCGCGGCCGCGAATGGCTGGCGAGGAAGAAGTCTGGGCGCGGGTCTCCTCCAGCAGGGGGCGAAGCTGCGCGTACAGGGCGGGAAAGAACGGGTTGGCGCAGGCGTTCAGAACCGCATCGTGAAACGCGAGGTCAGCTGCGGTCGCAGCGGGGGCATCGGCGGCATCGTTCGCGGATTCCATCTCGCTGACGGCCCGATCCAAGGCTTCGAGGGCGCTCGCGGTACGGTGTTGGGCCGCGAGCTCGGCTGCGGCCGTCTCCACGGTTCGGCGCACCTCCAGCAGGTGCCGCGCCACATCCTCGTCTGGCAGCTGCCCGGCGATCACCTGCCAGACATCGGCCATGTCACGCCATTCCTCCCTGGGGTTGACGAACGTTCCCCGTCCCCGCTGGACATCGAGGACGTTGCGCGCCCGCAACGTCTTGACCGCCTCGCGGACCGTGAGCCGGCTGACGTCCGCCTGTTCGGCCAGCTGGGCCTCTGAGGGCAGGACCTCAAGGGCCGGGTATTTCCCGTCGACGATGTCGCGCAGCAGAGATTCGACTACGTCATCGACCAGGGTGTGTCGTGGCATTGGGTCCTTTCCTAGGGGGCCGAGCGACAGAGCGTTCGGCGCGGCCCAACTGGTAACATCAGATATTAGACATCTGATGTGTATTTCACAAGGCGCCGAATCGAGGACGATCGCGGGTGAACCCCATAGACACGCCCGATGCGTGGGCAACGCTGCCGCAGCTGCTCGCGGCCTATCCCCCACCGCAACCGATACAGCTGACCGCTGTGGAGCGGGCCGTTCGGGCCGCCCGGAGCGTGCTGGTTGTCTTGGACGACGACCCAACCGGCACACAAGCAGTTTGCGACGTGCCGGTCCTGACCAGTTGGGACACGGAGGACTTCGCGTGGGCGTTTGCGCAGCTCGACCAGGCAAATGCCGCGCCCGCCGTGTTTGTCGAGGTGAACACGCGCAGCCTGGATCCCGACGCGGCCGCCCAACGGAACCGGAGCGCGGTTGCAAACGCCTTGCGGGCGGCGGCGCCCAAGCGGATCGCGCTGCGGTTTGCTTCGCGCTCCGATTCGACGCTGCGGGGCCACTTCCCGCTCGAACCCGACGCAATCGCTGAGGCGTTGGTCGATGCCGGACACCAGCCACCCGACGGCGTGCTGCTGGTACCGGCGTTCCCCGAGGCGGGCCGGATCACCATCGGCGGGACCCACTTCGTTCGGGCGGGCGAGGATCGCGTCCAACCGGTGGGTCAGACCGAGTTCGCGCGGGACCCGACCTTCGGCTACACCAGCTCGGACCTGGCCGATTACGCCGTTGAGCGTTCGGCCGGGCGCTGGAAGCGGGCAGACGTGCGGGTGTTGACACTCGACCTAGTGCGAACGGGCCCGGAGGCCATCGCGGCAGCATTGAGCGATGTGTCCGATGGCGCACCCATAGCGGCCGATTGCGCAACAGAGGACGATTTGCTCGCCCTCGCGCTCGGGGTGCTCCACGCCGAGGCGGACGGGCTGACGCTCCTGCCCCGTTCCGGGCCGTCGTTCATCCGGGCCATGATCGCGCAGCGCCGACGCCCACCCTTGACCTCCGCCCAGGCGTTCGAGGGGGCCACCCCGGGCGCCAAAGGGGGGTTGATCGTGGTTGGTTCTCACGTCGGGGTGTCAACCCGGCAGCTGGCGCAGCTACGCCGAACCCGCCCGGGGCTGGCGGCAATGGAGCTCGACGTTGCCTCGCTGGTGGCAAACGGCACGGGACGCGGCGGTCAAGACTTGGCGGACGGCATCGTCCAACATCTGGCTGAGGGAAACGTGGTCCTGTACTCCAGCCGAACGCCCGTCACCGGGCAAGATGCGGCCGGAAGTCTGGCCATCGCGCGGCGCGTCTCGGACGAACTGGCGCAGATCGCGGCCCGCGTGATCGATTCGGTGCGGCCCCGGTTTGTGATCGCAAAGGGAGGCATCACGTCCTCGGATGTGGCGCAGTATGGCTTGCGGATGCGGCGGGCCACCGTGCGCGGGTGTCTGCTCCCGGGGATCGTTTCGCTGTGGCTTGCCGCGGAGGGGCCTGGCCGTGGCATCCCGTTCACGGTCTTTGCCGGCAACGTCGGGGACGATGACGCCCTGGCGCAGGTGGTCGATCTGCTCAGCGCTCCCGGTCTAACCGAGGCGGCGCCCACCAGGGCCGTTCCGTCCACTTCGAGGAGGATGCCATGACGGCGAATGGCGTGGCCGTGCTCGGGCTCGGTGCCATGGGCTTGGCGATGGCGAAGCGTTTGGACGGGCAGTTCGCCGTGCGGGGTTTCGATCCCGCGCCGGAACGCAGGGCACTAGCCGAAGGCGTCGGCCTGATGACGTGCGATACGGCCGCCGATGCCGTTCAGGCGGCTGGCGTGGTAGTGCTAGCCGTCCGCAACGAGGCCCAAGTGGACGAGGTGCTGTTCGGGCCGGCGGGAATCGCCGCGCAAATCGAAGCCGATGGCGTGGTCGTTCTGACCAGCACGGTCGGCATCGAGGCGGCGCGGCGCGCCGGTTCGAGGCTGGCGTTAAGCGGGATCGGCCTGGTGGACGCTCCCGTGTCGGGCGGTCCGGCCCGGGCAGAACGCGGGGATCTGCTGATCGCGGTTGGCGCCGCACCGGCCGATTGGCATGCGGCCGAGCCCGTGGTGCGGGCGTTGGGTTCGACCGTGGCGATGGTGGGCGGCGCCCCCGGCGCCGGGCAAGCCCTCAAGACCGTGAACCAACTGCTTTGCGGTGTCCACATAGCCGCCGCGGCTGAGGCGTTGACCCTGGCGAAGGCGCTCGATCTGGACCCGGGCCAGGCGCTAGAGGCGCTCGGATCGGGAGCGGCGGCATCGTTCATGCTGGCCGACCGCGGGCCCCGGATCCTGGAGGTCCTCGACGGCGGCGATCCGGCCGTCTTCTCCCGGGAGGACATTTTCGTCAAGGACATGGGGATAGTGGGCGAGGCGGCGCGGGCGCGGAGCGTGGCCACGCCCCTGGCCGGAGCGGCCCATCAGGTGTACCTGCTGGCGCAGGCGGCAGGGCTGGCCGCGCGCGACGATTCGACGGTCGCCCGCCTGCTCGCGCCGTGACGTTTGCGCCCCGACCGCGCGAGATCTCGACGTCTTGGGCCGAGTCCTGCCCCGAAAGTGGGGTTGGGCTCCCCCCGCAGCAACACAGTCCGAATTGGAAGCGCCGAGTCCGGCCCCGAAGTGGGGCTGGGCTCCCCCGCCTCGTGTCGGGCGAGGGCGGGCTTGGCCGGGTTCGGCGCGGAAGTGGGATTGGGCCCCCGGCTCACTCTGGAACGTAGGCAGCCGCCAAACACGTATATAGCAACAAATAGAAGCCAATGGCCCTTGAATCGGTGACATAGCACGTGTTAGACTGTCTGCATGATACGTCCTGTGCGAGTTGTCCCTCCGAGCGTGGCGGATCTTGAGACGCAGCTTGGGGACGCGCTGCGCGCCGCCAGGATCGAGGCCGGCCTGTCTCAAGCCGAACTCGCGGCACATGCGGCCGTATCTGTTTCGGCCGTGCGTGCGCTGGAAACCGCCCGTGGGTCCTCCACCCAGACCCTGTTGCGGGTCGTTCGAGAACTCGGCCTCGACGGCTGGATCCAGGCCGTCGCTCCCGGCCCGGCCTTCTCCCCCCTTGCCGCGGCCCGTGCGGCCCCGCCCCGCCAGAGAGTCCGGCGTCCCCGTTCCGGGAGCGCGTGATGTACCGGCCAGTGCGCGCCGTTTGGGTACGGCTGTGGGGCCAAGACGTGGGCGCGCTCGCTCAGGATCCTTCCACCGGCTTCTACGCGTTCGAATACCACCCAGCGTGGTTGACCCGCGGGATTGAGTTCGCACCACTCACCATGCCCATGGTCGCGCGCGTGCATTCCTTCCCCGACTTGGCGCAAGCCACGTTCCAGCGGTTGCCTGCCGCCATCGCCGATGCCTTGCCAGACGCGTTTGGGAACGCCATCGTCACCGAGTACCTGGCCCGCCAAGGCGTCGCGGCCGGGGCGATCACGCCCCTTGACCGTCTCGCTTACCAAGGCAAACGCGGTATGGGGGCCTTGGAGTTCGCCCCGCAACGCGGGCCAAGCGAACGCGTTGCCACCGCCGTGGAACTCGGTTCGCTGGTCCAGGCCGCGCGAACAGCGGTCAGCGGGCAAGTGGGCCGTGGCGCCACGGAACGAGGCCTGCGCGCCTTGATCCGGGTGGGTACGTCCGCCGGTGGTGCGCGGGCCAAGGCCGTGGTGGCGTGGAACCGCGACACCGGAGAGCTTCGCTCGGGACAGGTTCCCGCACCGCCGGGCTTCGAGCATTGGCTGATCAAATTCGACGGCCTGGGTCCAGACGCCGAGTTGGGTGTTGGGGGTGGCTACGGTCGTGTCGAATACGCGTATTCGTTGATGGCGCGGGCCGCCGGGATCGACTTGCCGGCCACACATCTGTTGGAAGAATCCGGCCGGGCGCACTTCATGGTCCGGCGCTTCGACCGCGGCCCGGACGGCGGCAAACTCCACCTCCAATCGCTCTGTGGGCTGATGGGACTCGATTTCAACGCCATCGGGGTCCACGGCTATTCCCAGTTGTTTGGCGCCGTGGACGCATTGGGGTTGGGGCCTGACGCCCGCTCCGAGGTGTTCCGCCGCGCGAGCTTCAACGTCGCCGCCGCCAACTGCGACGACCACACGAAGAACCACGGCTTCCTAATGGACTCAACGGGCAGCTGGTCCCTATCCCCCGCCTACGATGTCACGCACGCCTACAACCCCGAAGGCCGGTGGACGTACCAACATTTGATGTCGGTGGAAGGCGAATTCGCGAATATCGCAAAGGCGGATCTGCGGACGATGGCGGTACGCCACCGCGTTCCGGGGCCTCGCCAGATCTTGGGCAAAGTGGCCGAGGCCATGTCGCGCTGGCCCGAGTTCGCCGCCGAGGCCGGACTGTCACCGGATCGCGCGGAGAAAATCGCTCGGGACTTCCGCGAAGTCGCCTGACCGCCCCTCACCCGTGCGGCTACCGGTGGAGTTCGCCGTTCAGCCAAGCGTCGAGTTGTGCGGCAAGATGCCCC
>JAIRXV010000444.1 GCA_031268115.1 Bifidobacteriaceae bacterium | reverse complement strand
AACCCCCCAACTCGACACATCAACGCCACCCCCAAGACGCCGAATCGGGGGGACGAGCCGCCAAACCCCACCACTCGCGACCCAACCCCCCAACTCGACACATCAACGCCACCCCCAAGACGCCGAATCGGGGGGACGAGCCGCCAAACCCCACCGCTCGCGACCCAACCCCCCAACTCGGCACATCAGCCCCACCCCGGCCCACGCCCAAACCGCGCGGCCGCTACTTAACCGTTCCATTACGGACCACCGGACCGGCATCCCTCGACCCCGACTGCCACGGCATCTATATGCAGGTCATGCACCCTTTACACGGCCCCAGTCAACGAGCATGGGCCTGGCCAGACCGAACTGGACCGCTTCATTGACGCGGGGCCCGCACATGACTACCCTCTGCCTTGGGGAAAACGACGCCGCCCGAGCCGTCTGCACAGTCGCACGGTCCATACGGCCGGCCCCGCGCCTTTTACTCCTCGTTCCCATGCTTCTTGGGCCCGAAACACGCAGCCGCAAGTCCGATCACAGCGAAGAAGGGGCGCACATGAGCATTCGTCGCCCATATACGGCACGCAAACCGGGCCCTGAACGGCATCGGATAGGGCGGGGCGAGCGCCGCCATCGTCGGCGGTCAGCCGCCGTTGACGTGCCATCCCACCTTGGGCAAGGCCGGACGGCCGCGCGCTACTCGGAAACGCGCCCGCAGTGGCAGGAGGCGCGGTGCCGGATCTCTCCCGTCCGGCAAGGCTCAGCGTTTCGTACCCGGCCTCGCCTCAGCGGTTCGCGTTCCCGGACCGGTCAAAGGTCGCGAAGGCGCAACTGCCCCAATCACCCAGTCTTGCCGTCGCTGCGGGAAACAACGCGAGGCGACACGCGGAACCTGTTCGCGTGCGAGCCTGTTCCCGAGCCGACGGCCCAGACCCAGCGGCGGCAGCATCGGGCCACGTAGGCTGCCGCCGCTGGCCCCGGTGAAAGAGTCTGTCAACGGCCAACAACAGTGGTCGTGAAGTGGTACACGTCCCCGCGGTAGAGATGGTCGCCAACCTCGACGAGACGACCTGAAGTGTCGAATGCGAGGCGACGCATGGTGACGCACGCGAAGCCAACGTCCACGCCCAGCAACCCCGCCTCGTCCTCACTGGCTCCCCGAGCGCCGATGGTTGCACGAGCGATATGCAATTCGATTCCACTTGTGCGCAGGACCTCGTAAAGGCCGCCCGCCTCCAAACGCGCCGCCGTAACCCGAGACACTCCCCCCCGCACCCAGTTGCGCATGATGGCCAGCGGACCCGCGTCGGTCCCACGCAACCGGGTGAACGCCCATAATGGCTCTTCGCTGCCAAACTCCGCCACCAGATCTGGCGGGGGGACCACTCGCTCAAAGTCGAGGACTTTCGTCGTAGGAGCCTGACCGCCAGCCACAAGATCGTCATAAAGGCTTGTCAGCTCGACAGAGCGGACGATGTCGGCACTCACCACCCGCGTACCAACGCCCCTTTGGCGTACCAACAGTCCGTCATCGACCAGTTCGGCTATGGCCCGGCGCACGGTGGGACGGGAAAGCGCGAACCGGTTGGCGAGGCCGATCTCGTTGTCGAGGCGGCTACCGACCGCCAGGCGACCGGATCGGATTGCCTCTTCGATCTGCGTGGCCATCTGGTAGTAGAGGGGAACTGGGGAAGAGCGGTCTAGCCGAATGTCGGCGAGCGGGTCTCGTGTCATAGGCGGGTTTCCTCGTTGGGGCGCCCGCCGAAGCGCGGCGAGCATGACTCATTGTCCGAACATTATGCCATTTGCTGCCACCAGCCTCGATAGGGTCCGACCCGCGCGCGCCCAGCGCGTTCCTCCCTGGCCCCACCCTCGCCCCAACGCCGAATCGGGGACCCAAGGCGCCCCAACCCCCAAACCGCCACCCGGACCCCCAACTCGACGCAATCCCACCCTCGCCCCAACGCCGAATCGGGGACCCAAGGCGCCCCAAGCCGCCAACCGGACCCCCAACTCGGCGGAAAGAGACTGATGCCGCCATCCCTTGGGTGCTCATTCCTCCTTGAGGGGGAGGCGAACACCGACAACCAGGCAGACGGGGCCCTCCGCGAAGGGCAGCCGCGCGTCAAACCCCCGGCGCGTCAAACCCCCGGCGCGTCAGACCCCCGGCGCATATTCGCCCGGGCTGGTCGCTGCGGCCTAGACACGGCAGTCCCCTGCGAGTCGCCCGAACACACGGCGATGACGGAAGACACCGAACCGGAACACCCGGTGCCATTCCGCCATCGCGGACATAGCCTGCCACTAATCGGCTCCCCCGGGCCCACCCCATAATGCCGTTTCCAGACCGCTGACGTCGCCTGGCTCGGCCACCGTCATCCAGGGCCGCGCCGATCCCCGCGCCGCTCGCAACGCCCAACCCATCAGGTTTCCCGCGGTCTCTGACGGCAGGCGGCCGGCGTCGCAGACGCCCCATTTGTTAGTATGTATGTTTGTCTTGACAACTCACGCCCAGCCCGGCAAACACCGCGATCAGCCCGCATCCTGAGCGTATTTGTTAGGTTGTATTGACATCCTGTTGTCCATGCTAAGCTGCCGTAAGCCGCTCTAGCCCGACCCTAAGGAGTGATCGAGCATGACCACCTGGCACTACCCGGCGAACTCAACCCCTCGGGACAACTGGGTCGATGTCATCGACCATTCGATTCCGGGTTGGAAGCACACTGGCCTGCGGATCGGAAACCTGACCCCATCCCAAGTCCAACTCCAGCTTCCGTCCGATGACGTGGAGCGGATCGTCATCCCCCTCGCCGGCAGGTTTCAAGTCGCCACCGCCTCTGCGACCCTCCCTCTCGCCGGCCGACCCTCCGTCTGGTCCGGCCCCACCGACATCGCGTATGTTGGCCCGCACACGCCGGCCACCGTCACCGGTTCCGGCCGGTTCGCCGTTGCCGAGGCCCACGCCACGCAAGATCGTCCGCCAAGGTTAGTTCCGGCATCGTCCACGCCGATTGAACTGCGCGGGGCCGGCAACGTCAGCCGCGAAGTCCGGAACTTCGGCACCCCGGGGAACTTGGACGCCCAGTCGATCATCGCCTGCGAGGTCCTCACCCCCTCCGGAAACTGGTCTAGCTACCCACCGCACAAGCATGACCGCGAGTTGGCCGGCGTGGAGACTGAACTCGAAGAGATCTACTACTTCGAGATGCGCACGCGGCCCGGCGCAGTGATACCCGAACGGTCCGCACCAATCGGCTACCAGCGCGTCTCCTCCTCCGACAACCGCCCCATAGATGTCCTCGCCGAGGTGCACGATGGCGACAGCGTCCTCGTCCCCTTCGGTTGGCACGGACCGACGATGGCGGCACCCGGCTATGACATGTACTACCTCAACGTCATGGCTGGGCCTGGCAGGGACCGGGCGTGGCGAATCACCGACCACCCTGACCACGCGTGGGTCCGGGACCTCTGGGAGATCGAGGACGTTGACCCACGCCTGCCATTTGGCTCGTAACCGTAGGGCGCTGGCCGCGCCCACTACCCGGACGGGACTCATTCGACCGAGCCCGGATCCGCCATCGTCCAGCAAATAGACCGAAGGAGCCCACACCATGGCAGTTCCCGTAATTCCCCACTTCATCAACGGACAGCGAGTCGCGCCGCACCCAGACGGCGTAACAAGCGACGTTTTCAACCCCGCCACGGGCGAGGTCGTGGCCCACGTCAAGGCCGCCCGAACGGAAGAACTCAACACCGCAGTCGAAGGCGCCGCAGAGGCGTTCACGTCCTGGTCGCGGATGTCGCTGGGGCGTAGAACCGCCGTCCTGTTCGCCTTCCGCGAACTCCTCAAGAAAGCCACCGACGATCTAGCCGCTCTGGTAGTCCGCGAACACGGCAAGGTGCTCGACGACGCCCGCGGAGAAGTCGGCCGGGGCCTCGACGTGGTCGAATTCGCGTGCGGAATCCCAGAACTCCTCAAGGGCGAGTACTCCCCACAAGTTTCCACCGACCTCGACGTTTACTCATTCCGCGAGCCGCTCGGAGTGGTCGCCGGCATCACCCCGTTCAATTTCCCCGTGATGGTGCCACTGTGGATGGCGCCGCTGGCAATCGCTACCGGCAACACCTTTGTGCTCAAGCCGTCCAAACAAGACCCATCCGCGGCGGTGTTCATGGCCGAGCTGTGGAAGGAAGCCGGCCTGCCCGATGGCGTCTTCCAAGTGATTCAGGGCGGTCGGGCCAACATCTCTGAGCTGCTTGTCCACCCGGACGTTCAGGCGATCTCCTTCGTCGGGTCCACTTCCGTTGCCAAGCACATTCACCAGGTGGGCACAGCCCACGGCAAGCGAGTCCAGGCACTGGGCGGCGCCAAGAACCACGGCGTAGTCCTGCCCGATGCCGATCCCAACTTTGCGGCATCGTCCATGGTGGCGGCCGCATTCGGGGCAGCTGGGGAACGCTGCATGGCAATCGCAACCGCAGTGGTGCTGGACGAGATAGCCGATGATTTTGTCGCCAGTGTCGTTGCCGGAGCCCGGAAAGTCAAGGTCGCGGACGGCATGACGCCCGGTGCCGATATGGGAGCGATCATTTCGCGGGCCGCCCGCGATCGGATCGAGGCGACTATCGGTTCGGCCGAAAGCGACGGGGCCGTCATCGCCCTGGACGGACGAGGCTGGAGGCCCGCGGACCTGCAAGACGGCTTCTTCACCGGACCGACCGTCATCGACCGTGTGCGTCCAGGGATGCGAGCCTACGACGAGGAGATCTTCGGGCCGGTGCTGACCGTCGTCCGCGTGAAAGACCTAGACGAGGCGATTTCCCTGATCAACGCGAACCCTTACGGCAATGGGGCGGCGCTGTTCACCTCATCGGGTGAGGCGGCGCGGCGGTTCGCGCGCGGCATCGACGTTGGGATGATCGGCGTGAACGTCCCGATCCCAGTCCCCGTGGCCTACCACTCGTTTGGGGGGTGGAAGGACTCGCTGATCGGCGAGAGCCACATCTACGGACCCGAAGGGGTGGCGTTCTACACCAAGGCGAAAGTGGTGACGCAACGGTGGCTGCGCCCGTCCGAAGGGGCGGCGGCATCGTTCCACTTCGCGGGCGCCAGCTCCAGCGCCACGTAGCGCGGGCCTGGCCGGCCAAGCCGCCCCATGCCCCCAGCGGAGGTTGGGGGCATGGGGTGTTTCGGAGCGCGGGGCTTGAAACGTTGTCGCCTTGGCGAACGGCCACCAGTTCGGTTAACGCGTGGGGTGTTTTGGAGCGCGGGACTTGAAACGCTGCAGTTGGAAGGCAGGCGGGGCCCGGCAACGTGAATCCGTAGGCGACCTTTGTCCGGCCCACGGACGCTTACCGCCCAGGCCGGACGACGGCAGCGGCGTGTTAGGCCGCTCGATACTCGACCGTCTCGAAGTCGCGCAATCGGGCGGTCTTGGAGGCGTCAATCATGACGATGTGGATCCGGAGAGAATCTGGGGATAAACGCGTGAACTGGGACTTCGCTTGATAGTCGCCTGTGGTCGTCGCCACCGGGCGTGACGGCGAAGACACCGCTGTTCGTCGCGGAACGCGACTTGAAGAGCGCCAGATTCCGAGCGGTTTGACATCGGGTAGTGCCAAACCGGGGATCCGGAAATCCGAGCCCAGCGGCGGCCCCGAACCGGATATCACTGGGTGAACACACGCCAATAGCGCCGCCCGCCCCGAGCACAGGCCGACCCGCACGCGCGCCAGCTTGGTGTCCACGCCGCCCGGGCACTCACCACCCCTGGCGTCCGCTGACAGACCCCGCCCACACGCCGAATCGGGGGTCCAGGCCCCCAAACGACCCAGCCCGCAGCCCCAACCCCCAACTCGGCACCCAACCCTCCGAGCCCGCACGCCGAATCGGGCGCCGGAGTCCCGCGCCACAGACGGCCGCCGCAGTCCATCCCGCCGCCCTGGGGTCACCACCTTGCCGGTTATCCACAGTCCCTGCCCCCTTTCAAAGCACGAAGCCTCGCCATCGCCTAGGTTGACCCCATGTACACTCCCAGCGCCCTTGGCCCGACCCCAAGGTCCAAACGTGGGCTTCAATCCGCTACCAAGATCACCCCGGAGGCGCTCGTTACGGTGAAGGAGGCCCTCGCAGCTGGAATCACGAGGGGAAACTTGCGCGGCCCGGCCTTCCATCCGGTCCTCCGTGGGGTCCACGCCCGATTCGACCACCCGGATCCGGCCGGACTTCCAACCTTGGTCAAAGCCGCACTGAAGACCACCAATCCGATGGTTCTTGCGGCGTCGCTCACGGCGCTCATACTCATGGGTGTTCAGATCCCATACCGTTTGGCTCGCGACCAGCAGATTCACGTCCTTGCGCCAACGCGCGGCGCATATCCTGAGCGTAAGCAGTTGAAGGTTCATTGGAGCACCAAAATATCTGACGTTCCCAAGGTCGTAACCCAGCAAGGCATCCGGTCGTGTGACCCGATCGAGGCCTGGATGCAAGTGGCAAAGATCGCCCATCATGAGGAATTGGTGCAGCTTGGCGACCAGCTCGTACGCCGCGACAACCCGCTGACCACGATGGCGGAGCTCCGCCGCCGGGTCGCCCAATGCGCTGGTCGTCGCCATATTCGCAAGCTCCGGAGGGCATTGGAAGATGTCCGTCCCGGCACTCAGTCGATCTACGAGACCTGGCTTCGCCGGCTTTCCCTAGACGCGGGCCTACCCGAGCCTGAGATCAACCCAG
>JAIRXV010000417.1 GCA_031268115.1 Bifidobacteriaceae bacterium | reverse complement strand
GTGTCCTCGCCGCCATCGCCATGGCGGTCTATCGCCGACTTAGGCGCCGTTCGGACGAATTGCGGGCGTTGGCCGCTCTTTATCGTTGGACGTTCGCTCCGGATTCCCCCGACTTGGTGCGGCGCTGGCGTGGCACGCCATTCGGCTCAGGATCGGCGTGGCGGGCGACGGAGGTTTTCACCGGTTCTCACAGGGGTCACCACTTTGCCGCCTTCACCTATTCCTTTCTTCTTTCGGCTGCGGCCAAGCCCCAGGTTTTCACCGTCTATGCCCTGTCCACGGGTCATCGCGTGCCAACCGTCGAATTCACCCCTGCGGGCTCCGACCCCCCGCCCGCACAAATGGGCGGTCAAACTGTTGAGTTCGCTTCGGCGGATTTCAACCGGGCCTGGACCGTAACAGCCGGCAATCGCTCGGTGGCGCACGGTATTGTCGGCCCGGGTTTGGTGGCCTGGCTTATGCGCGCCGACCACGCGATCCCATTGCGCTTTGAAGGCTCAGATATTGTGACTTGGCGCGCCGGACGCCTCAGACCGGCAACGATCATGCCCATGCTTGACGCATTGGTCGAGGTGGCACGCCTGGTGCCACACTACGTTCGGGAGGCGTTAACAGCGACCGAGGTGCGTCCACCCCACCGTGAAGCGGTCAGGCGGGCCTCTCAGCGGCCGATTCTTCCCGACGGTTCGAACGGCGCCGCCGCCGGAGGTATTCCACGATCATCGGCGTGACCGATATCAGCACGATCAGGACGATGATCAGGTCGATGTTCTTCTCGACAAACGGGAACGATGTCCCCATCCACACCCCGAGCAGCGGGAAAGCCAATCCCCACGTGAACGCTGCCACGATGTTGAACGCGACGAAGTGCCGGTAGCTCATCTTGCCCACGCCTGCCACCACTGGCGTGAACGTCCGCACTATTGGCACGTATTGTGCGATGACGATGGTCCGCCCACCGTACCGCTCAAAGAATGCATTGGTTCGATCCACGTATTCGCGCTTGAAAAACCGCGAATCGGGTTTATTGAAAACTCTCGGTCCGAGTTTGCGTCCAATCCAATACCCAGTTTGATCGCCAGCCACCGCCGAACAGGCGATGGCGAGCACCGCGGCCCAAACCGGTGTGCCGATCTTGCCCATCCCCAAGAACACCCCGAGCGTGAAAAGCAGTGAATCTCCCGGCAGGAAGAACCCCACCATAAGCCCGGTTTCCGCGAAAACCACCGCGCACACCCCCACCAGTGCCCACGGCCCGAGCCACGAGACAAACGCATTGATCAGGCTGGACGCATCCATCCAGGCAGGCCCGATGGCCGATATCTCACTTGAGGACGCTGCGATGGGCAAGGCAAGACAACTTAGGGTTCCGGGCACGGCCACTACGATACGTGACGTGTCGTCGTCGCGGGTCCATCCTCCTGGCGACAGGGACGATGCCGTTCCCCAAGGCACCCTCCCACCCACCCAAGGTTCCCCTCCGGCATCGTCCGGCCCTGCGCCATCGCCGGGCGTAGGTGTCGGACCTTGGCTAGGGCCATGGCCGCAGGACCCCCGCTACGATCCGGCCCTGTTGGCGAATGGCGACCAACGCAACGTGGTGGAGGGCTACCGGTATTGGTCCATGGACGCCATCGTCGCGGACCTCGACGCCCGACGCTGCCCCCTGCATGTCGCGGTCGAGAACTGGGAACACGATTTCAACATCGGTTCGATAGTGCGCACCGCCAACGCTTTCGCGGTGGCGGAAGTCCACATCGTGGGTCGGCGCCGATGGAACCGCCGAGGCGCCATGGTCACCGACCGCTACCAGCACATTCGGTATCACCCTACGGCCCGCGACTTGGCAGCGTGGGCGGCGGGGGCCGGCATCGTACTGGTGGGGATAGACAACGTGCCAGGGGCCAAGCCGCTGGAGGGGCGGACGCTGCCCGAACGGTGCGCCATGCTGTTCGGCTCGGAAGGGGCGGGGCTGAGCCCGGACGCGATCGCGGTCTGCGAATCCGTCCTGGCCATCGCCCAGTACGGCTCAACCCGTTCGCTGAACGCAGGCGCCGCCGCCGCCATCGCCATGTGGGCGTGGGCGCTTCAGCACCGCCATTAGCGCCCCGCTAAGCGATCACGACGACGCGCCGATGTCGTGGGCGGCCAGCGTGGCGCCCCAGGGACTCGGGTGTCACACGGCCGTGTAGCCGCCGTCGATCACCAGGATCGACCCGGTTATGAACGCTGCGGCTGGCGAGGCAAGAAACACCACGGACGGGGCGATCTCCTCGGGAGTCGCGGCGCGTTGCTGGGGTACGTCATCGATCCACCGCTGCGTGAATTCGGGCCGATCGACGGGCGCCATCTCCGTGCGCACATAGCCTGGCGCGACCGCGTTGACCCGGATACCCAGCGGAGCCCATTCCACGGCAAGCGATTTGGTCAACTGATGCACCGCGGCCTTCGAAGCGTTGTAGGCGGGCTGCCACTGTGGCCGGTTGACGATCTGAGCGGAGATTGAGCCGATGTTGACGATGGCGCCGCCACCGATCCGCTCCATGTGTTTGGCGGCCGCGACCGACGCCTTGAACAGTGCGGTCACGTTGATCCCCAAGACGCGATCCCATTCGGAATTGGGCACATCAAAGGCGGGGCGGTGGTAGCACACGCCCGCGTTGTTGACCAGGATGTCCAGGCGCCCAAGATTGGCGATGGCCGCTTCAATCGCCTCGCCGATGCGGTCTCGATGGACCAAATCCGCTTGGATCGGGAAGATCTCGAACCCCGCCTGGGCCGCCTCAGCTGCGGTGGAGACATTGCGTTGCGCGGACCGCCCGAGAATGGCGACCTTCGCCCCCGCTTGGGCCAGCGCCAGCGCCTGAGCTTTACCCAGACCCCGGTTTCCGCCCGTGACCAGCGCCGTCTTGCCAGTCAGTGAGAATGGTGAAGTCATCGGCATAATGAGTGTCCTTTCGCGGTTCGGCCCCCTTCGGGCCGGTTCGTCAGCGCCCCTGGTCGCTAGCCGGCGCGTTTCAGCTGGTGCGGGCTTTGCCCTACCCGGCCGATGCTGCCGCCAGCCGGTCTTCGCCGGCCTTAGAGGGGCTGCGAGCTTGGATTCTTCCGCACCATTGTGCCCCCTTAGGGCCAAGGTCCGGTCGTGCCACTCCCACTTGCCCGGATGGGTCATTCCTCTGCCTGGTGGGCTCCTCTACGGTGCGAGTAATCGACGCCGAGGTGGTCCTCACAACTGCGGCCGGCAGCCAACGGGGCGCAAACACCGATGGCCTGGCTCCGCCTGGGGAACAGGCCATCTTCAAGAAGGGTGAGAGCCGCGATTCGTTCCAGCCGTCAGTAGGCGCAGTAGGCCAAAGACTGTCCGCCCTTCGTGTAGTCCCTTGAGAGATCTACTAGCTCGGACTCCCGCGGGCCGAGCAAGTCGGCGTCTAGGGCGATCTCTATCACCGTCGAGCATGGCTCTGCTGAACACGAGTACATCGACACGCCTTCCTCGGAGTCGGACAGCCATTCAAGGTCCGTACACGGGACCTCTTTGGCCGCTTGCTTCGCCGCTTTGAGGACCTCACCCGACGGGCCTCCACCCACACCGCTTACCTCGAATGCCGCGCAACCCGCGCAGCACACCACGGCAAACACCGCGAAGAGAACACCCCAGGCAACCCTTCTCGGTGAACCCCACCGAGGAGGGTGCGCGTGCTGCTCTGGCCAGACCACTGCCGTTACCGAGGGTCGCACGACACTTGAAGCCTTGCCCACGTCATAGGCTTAACCTCAAGGGTCCATCCGTTGCTGTTGTGGGTCCATGTGGCCGAGGAAATAAGGTCTATCCACAGATAGGGATCCGCGACAATCGGGTACCGGTCTGGTGCCACGATATCAACTACCTGGATGACTGCACCGTCCGCGAGTTCATAATGCGTTCCAATATCTTTGCCACTGACATCCTTTGCCCACGGTGCCCCGAAACCACCAAGGAGCGACCCGTCAGACCCTCGGAACACGATGCCGCCTTCTTCCTGCTTGAGCGAATCGAAGGTGTACGGCGACAGCGCCGCACCCGGCGGACACATGGCGCACCCCCTGACAGTCGCGAATCTTAGAGCACGAGGTTAGCGCCGATTTCCGTGCTGAGGGTTGATTCAGGTTCGTGCGGTTGCGCAAGCTCGTGACCTGCTGTTTCACATCCGGTGTTCTGGCCCGCTAACGCAAGCAAGCTGGCGTTGGGCACGGCCGTGGTGGGACTGGGTACCCGCAACTGCGGCTGCTGACGCTGGTCGCGGGTGGGACCAGGGCGCTGCCCGACCGAACCCGCCGCAAAGCCCACCTCGACATCCTCACCAGGGATCCGCCTTGACGCACAAACCAAGCCACCAGCTCAACGGCCTTGCTCATGGGGCGCCCGGCCCGGGCGGCGGCCCGTGGGCCCGGGACTTGCGCTGTACACGGCGCGGCGGAATCGTGGGAGGATTGGGCGGTTCACACTGTCCCCTCGACTACCTGGAGAATCTGTCATGCCTGTTGCTACACCCGAGGTTTACGCCGAACTCATCGACCGCGCCAAGGCCGGTCGTTTTGCCTACCCGGCGGTCAATGTGACGTCGTCCCAGACAGCCATCGCCGCGCTGCGTGGATTCGCTGAAGCCGAGAGCGACGGCATCGTCCAAGTGTCAGTCGGGGGCGCCGAATACCTGTCCGGTTCCACCATCAAGAACCGCGTCACCGGCTCGTTGGCGCTCGCGGCGTTCGTTCGCGCCGTGGCGGACACCTACCCGGTGACGGTCGCCTTGCACACGGACCATTGCGCCAAACAGAATCTCGACACTTGGGTGCGCCCACTGCTTGCCCTTGAGGCCGAGGCGGTCAAGGCCGGCCAACTGCCCGCGTTCAACTCGCACATGTGGGACGGTTCCGCCGTGCCGCTGGATGAGAACCTGATCATCGCCGAGGAGCTACTCGCCAAGTCCCAGGCCGCCCGGACCATCTTGGAGATCGAGATCGGGGTTGTGGGCGGCGAAGAAGACGGTGTCTCGGCGGAGATCAACGAGAAGCTCTACACAACGGTCGCGGACGGGTTGAAGACTGCCGCCGCGTTGGGTCTGGGCGAGAAAGGCCGCTACCTCACCGCGCTCACCTTCGGCAACGTCCACGGTGTCTACAAGCCTGGGGCCGTCAAGCTGCGCCCGGAGATCCTGCGCGAGATTCAGGCCGCCGTTGGCGCCGAATACGGCCGAGAGCGTCCGTTCGACCTGGTGTTCCACGGCGGTTCTGGCTCGTCGCCGCAAGAGATTTCCGACGCCGTGGACTTTGGCGTAATCAAAATGAATATCGACACCGACACCCAATACGCCTTCACGCGGCCAGTGGCGGACCACATGTTCCGCTCCTACGATGGGGTCTTGAAGGTGGACGGCGAGGTTGGCAACAAGAAGCAATACGATCCACGCTCGTGGGGTAAGGCCGGAGAAACAGGAATGGCTGCCCGCGTGGTGCGGGCCGCCCAGCAACTGCGGTCGGCTGGCAAAAAGCTCAAATAGGCTTGAACCAAGAACTGACCAGCGCCCCGGCCATTGTGGTGGCCGGGGCGCTGGTCAGTTG
>JAIRXV010000376.1 GCA_031268115.1 Bifidobacteriaceae bacterium | reverse complement strand
CGTCGCGTGAACCGTGACGCCACCCGTCCCCGTGGCCACGGCCGCCCAACCAGATAACGATCCGGTAACGGTCCGCGCTGACTGGCACACACCAGGGTCCACGACATGGATAGCCCTTCTCGACTTTGTCAGGAGAAACGCCGCTGTAAAGTGTCGACATGCCACCCACTCCCCCACCGCCTTCCAGCATGACCGTAAGCCCATTGTCACGTGAGCAAATACCGGCGTCCAAAGGTGAGGTCAAGGGCCTCGGAGCGGTGCCCGACTTGGAGCGGGTGACGAGAATCGAACTCGCGCTGGCAGCTTGGGAAGCTGCTGTTCTACCATTGAACTACACCCGCGCGTTGCCCCACGGGGACGCAATCGCGAACCCCCAGCATAAGGCGAAACCGCCCGGCGTTGCCACTTGGGCGCTCCGGTCACCCCGCAAAGGCCCGCCCTACGAGACCACTTCCAGGGTGAACGTCGCCGCCCGCTCCTCCCCGGGGTCCAACACGAAGATGCCGGACCCGGGCACGCCACGCTCGTACAGCGAGAAGCCGTCATTGGCGTTGGTGACCGGTTCCAGCGCAAAGTGACCGGCGCCGTTCTGCGGGACGAACAAGACGATCGAGGTGAACAGCGAATCGGCCTTGATGTGAACCTCGCGCCGCGAGCGCGGATAGAGCAGACGGATCGGAGCGCCGGCGTCGCGGCTGGTCAGGTTGTCGTCGATGTACTCGGCCCCCAGCGGGCGCATCTCCCGGAAGTCGAGCCGCGGCTCCAGCGCCACAGGCGGACCGTCGGGCAGGCAGTTGTGCAGTTTGAACGCGGCGGCCGCGGGGATTTGGAGACGAACCTCGTCCGATGCCCCAGCAAGGGTCCGCTGGAAATACGGGTGGTGGCCGAACCCCGCCGGGAACGGCTCCGCTGACGTGTTGAGCAGCACCGTGGTGACCGTGAACGTCGATCCGGTCACGGCATAGCGCACCGAGGTTTGGAACGTCCACGGGAAGTTGGCCCCCACCACGCTCGCGGAATCGAACTCCAACGCGCAGGCCGACGAATCGTAGGACGCCACCCGCCACGAAAACTCCATCGCCGTGCCGTGGATCGCGTTGATCTGGGCCTCGTTCTTCCGCAGCTGCCAGGTGCGCCCCTCGAACCGAAGCACACCGTCGCGGACCCGGTTTGACCAGGGGGCCAGCACATAGGACGAGCAACCCATCGGCTGGGCGCGCTCCGCTGTCGGTGTTGGCCGGAGCAGGTCTACCCAGCCGTCATCGTCGGCAATCTGCCCAAACGCGAGCGACGCACCCACCTCCGGCAGCACCCCAATCCGCCAATGCTCGCTGCCCAACACCAACACATTGTTTGCCGCCACCATAGCCAGGCCTCCTTCTTCGCGGTCCGCCCCGTATTGTGCCCGAAGTCGGCCAGTCCGCGCGCCCAGGCCTCACTCCACGGGCACGGGCGTCAGGTCCAGGGACCGGTAGAACGCGTCCTGCGCGGCCCACAACTGAGCGCTCAAGGCCGAGAACTTGGCGCCAGCTTCCGGACTGGCGGGTGCGCCATCGTCCTCCTGTTCGCGGAAACCGGGGGCATCGAAGCCGACCACAGGTTGGGACCGGACCTCGTCGATCCTCCCGGCGCGGTCCGCCTCCAGGTTGGCCTTCTCGATCTCCGGATCGAACACCGGGCAATGGGACAGCAGCGTGGCCAGCAGTTCCGCCGTGATCGTGGGCGGGAGCAGGACCACCGGATAGGTGTCCCGCTCGGCCACCGCGTCGCGGATGTCGGGGAAGCCATGCTCGCGGGCGCAGGCGGCCCACTCGTTGGAGGCCGCCGCGCTGCGCTGCTTCTGCGCGAGCAGTGCCTCCTGGTCCACGGGCGGCGGTCCCGGCTCGGTGTAACCGCTGGTCTCCAGGCACGTCGCGTATTCCTCGGTCCGGTCCGCGCCGTCGATGTACATCACGTACCCCCATGGCGAGGCCTTCGCGTCATCGGTCAGGCGAGCCCGCTCGGCCTCGATATCGGGCGGTGCGCCGGCGGCCGGATGGTCGCGGCTGAAAGCATCGCTGCCCGCGAAGACCCACCCGGTCTCGCTGACGAGGCGCGACACGCCGCCCAGCGCGACCACTGCCACCCCGTCCGCGTCCACGCGCCAGGTCCACACGTCCTCGAAGGTCACGGTCGCTTGATCGCCGTCCGCCTCGCTGATCTGGGCCGGCAACGATGCATCCACGAGGCAGCCGTAGAACGCCTCGGCCCGCTCCCTTTGGCTTCCGGTTGGGTTGGGGCTTGGGTTCGCTGAAGCCGACGATGCCGACCCTTGCCGCGCGCCGCCATCGTCCCCTTGGGCGGTGGGAGGGTTGGCGGATGGGCCGGGTGTGGCCAAGTCCGCGGCCGAGGGAACGGACTGCGTGGGGTCGGCGTCGGTGCAGGCCGTCAGCATGGCCAGGGCGAGGGCTGCGAGAATAGCGGCGGCGGCGCGGTGCCTGAACCGTTGGGCTGGGGCACGCGGTGTCTGCCACCTCGGCCGCATGGCGAGGGCGGCGGTGATGCGCCCGAACCGTTGGGCTGCTGGCGCGCTATCCCTGCTGGGGGTAAGGGTGCAGGAGGCGAGCGGTCCGAATACCGCCAGATTCATATCGCTGCCCTGGCAGGGCGGGTGCGGGCACTGGGGGCCGCTCGCCCACACAGCGGAGTCCGGCCGCCGCGCTGAAGGGGCCCACGGGGAGTGATTCCCGGCATGCTCATCCCTCCAACGGCAGAGACTCGAAGAACGCGGAGCGTTCGGCCCACAGCAACTTGGACAGCTCCTGGAATCGAGCTTCCTCTTCAGGGTCTTCCAGCGGTTCCTCGTCGTCTTGCTCGCGGAAACCGGGCACGTCGAAACCCACCACGGGCTGGTGTTGGACCGTGCCGCCATCGCCGGTGGTGTAGGAGTCATACTCGGCCTGGGCGGCCTCGACATCGAACGGCGGGCACACCGCCACCAGTTGCGTGATCTGCTCCGCAGTGACTGTCGGTGGCAGTAGCACCACGGGCCGGGTATCCCGATCCCGCTCCGCGACCGCATCGCGGATGTCCGGGAAGCCGTTCTCGCGGGCGCAGGCGGCCCATTCGTTGGACGCATCGGCCAAGGCTTGCTTGATCAGCAGGTCCGCGGCCTGGTCCACGGGCGGTAACTCGGGCTCGGTGTAGCCGGTGGTATCGATGCAGGTCCCGTAGTCCTCGGTGCGGTCCACCCCATCCACGTACCACACGTTCCCCCAGGGCGATTCTTGGGCATCGCGCGTGAGACGGTCCAGCTCAGCGGTGGTTTCGGGTGGTCCACTGCCGGAAAACGATTGCGCCGGAGCTGCCGCGAGGAAGACCTTCCCGTCGGCAGACACACCCCACGCAAGGACATCCTTGAAACCCACGGAGGCTTGGTCGCCCTCGTAGTCGGTGATCTGGGCCGGCAGGGATTTGTCGATCAAACAGGCGTAGAAGGCCTCGGCGCGCTCGCGCTGGCTCGTTTCGAGGCTCGCGGCGGGGTTTGGGGACGATGCCGTTCCCGCCTCAGCGCCGGTATCGTCCCCTGGGGTGGTGGCAGGGTTAGCGGATGGGCCGAGCGTCGCCAAGTCCGCGGCCGAGGGGACGGACTGGGTGGGGTCCGCGTCCGTGCAGGCCGTTAGCGTGGCCAGGGCGAGGAGCGCGGCAGCGGCGCCGACGGTAGCGGGACGGCGAGAAACGCGGCCTGACCAGGTGCGATACCTCACGGAGAACCCCTTCCTCGCGCCCTGCCCCTCACGGAGGCGCTTCGCCATCATAGAACGGACCCTTCTATGGGTTTTGTCAAGCTGTGATTCGCCGGAGTTGGCGGAAGAGCTGGCGGGTGATGTGTCGTTTGAGGCAGCGGCGGGTTTCGCGTTCGGTTTTGCCTTCGGCGAGGCGT
>JAIRXV010000273.1 GCA_031268115.1 Bifidobacteriaceae bacterium | reverse complement strand
TGATGCATGAAGGTGAGATCGTGTTGCAGTTGAGCGACTCGGATAAGAAGGGTGCCACTGTCGCGGATCTACTGGAACTATTCGGCAAGGTTAAGGGGCAATTGACTGATAGGACTCTCCTCGGGTGACGCCATAGGCGGCGCCGGTTGGTTGGGCTGTTCGGTCTTTCGGTTGGGTTGGTTGGGCTGTTCGGTCGGGCTGTTCGGTGGTTCGGTCGGGTTGGTTGTGCTGTTCGGTCATTCGGTCAGGTTGTTCGGTGGTTCGGTTGGGTTGGTTGGGTCGGGCAGTTGGTTTGGCTGGTGGTCGGGTTGCTTGGCCCGTTGGGCCGCTTGGCCAGTCGGGTCGGTCGCTTGGTTGGGTTGGTTGTGCTGTTCGGTCTTTGGGTTGGGCAGTTGGTTTGGCTGGTGGTCGGGTTGCTTGGCCCGTTGGGCCGCTTGGTTGGATTGGCGGTCAGAAGTGGGCTCGCCTCTTATTACCGCCAATACGTCCGTTCCGTAGGCCTCGAGTTTCGCTTGCCCGATGCCGGAGATCTGACTCAACGCGTCCAGTGTGCCCGGGCGAGTGGCGGCTAGGGCACGAAGCGTCGAATCGTGGAAGATGACGTATGCGGGCACGCCCCGCTCCCGCGCGGTGCGGCCGCGCCAAGATCGCAGCGCCTCGAAGAGTGCCTCGTCTTCGGGGGTCAGCTCGATTCCAGTCGAACGCGGCACTGCTGGCGTTCCGGTCTCGCCAGAGCGGTGGGTTTGCCGCCCGCGGCGGGAGGCACCACTGGCTCCCGCTGACACGCCGTCATCGCCGGCGGGCTGCGCGCTCGAAGCGCGTCGAGGAGGCTTGGCGAGGTCCTTGCGGAGGGGGACGTCTCGCTCGCCGCGTAGCACCAACCAAGAGTTGGGCGTGGTAACGAGGACCCCGTGGCCTCCCGTGCCGATGGCCAGATCGCTGCGGGCGAGGAGTTGACGAACCACGGCCCGCCATTCGATGTCCGTCAAATCGGAACCGATTCCCCAGGTTGAGAGGCGTTCGTGATGGTGCTGTGTCACGCGGGGAGTCCGGTGGCCACGCAATATGTCGATGATTTGGCCGGCTCCATAGCGTTGACCGCGTTCGCGGTCGAGGCGGACCACCGTGGACAGTAGCTTTTGCGCGGGCACGGTGCCGTCCCACGTAACGGGAGGGGCCAGACAGGTGTCGCAGTTCCCGCACGGGTGGGTCTCCTCGCCGAAGTAGGCCAGCATGTTGACGCGGCGGCATTCCGCTGTTTCGCAAAGGGCAAGCATCGCGTCCAGGTGGGCTTGCGCCGAGCGCTGATAGGCGGGATCGGCCGCAGATTCGGTGATGAAGCGGCGCTGTTGGATCACGTCAGCCAGGCCGTAGGCCATCCAGGCGGTGGCCGGCTCGCCGTCTCGTCCTGCCCGCCCCGTCTCCTGGTAATAGCCCTCTATCGATTTAGGTAGGTCTACGTGTGCCACGTATCTCACATCCGGCTTGTCGATGCCCATGCCGAACGCGATGGTCGCGACGACAGTGACGGCATCGTCCGCGAGAAAACGCCGCTGGACCTCGCGACGGGCGCCGGAGTCCATCCCAGCGTGATAAGGGAGTGCGTTGATTCCGTGGATGCGAAGGTTAGCGGCCAACTCTTCCGTTGTGGCGCGAGCCAAAGCGTAAACAATCCCGGACTGTCCGGGGTGTTCGGATTGGATGAACCGAACTAGTTGATCGCGCGCGTTCGCCTTGGGTTCGATCCGATATTGGATGTTTGGCCGATCGAACGAGGAAACGAAACGCCGCGCCTCACCCAATCGGAGCCGATCGGCGATCTCCTGCTGGGTGGCGCGTGTCGCCGTCGCGGTTAAGGCGAGCCGGGGAATGTCGGGCCATTGCTCGGCCAGCGCGTTCAGACCAAGGTAATCGGGACGGAAATCGTGGCCCCATTGGGATACGCAATGGGCTTCGTCAATCGCGAACAGGGCAATTCGGCCGCGGTGCAGCAATCCAACGGTTGAAGGCGCGAGGAGCCGCTCGGGTGCAACGTACAGCAGATCCAAGTTGCCGCCCAGGAAGTCGCCTTCTACTAGGCGTTGCGCCTCGTGATCGAGTGAGGAGTTTAGGTAAGCGGCCCGGATTCCGAGTTCCCGTACGGCCGTCACCTGATCTTCCATTAGCGCGATGAGCGGCGACACTACGATGCCGGTACCTTCGCGCAGGAGCGAGGGGATTTGATAGCAAAGTGACTTACCGCCTCCCGTCGGCATCAGGACGATTGCGTCCCCGCCGGCGATGATGTGGCCGATAGCCTCAGCCTGATGCCCACGGAACGCGGGGTACCCGAAGGTTTGGCGCAATACCTCGAGCGCAGGGGCGACGGGACGTTCGGGTGGGCAAGGCGCTTGTGTCGTTGTCACGCGACGAGAGTACTGGGCGGGTACGACATCGAGAGGTTGGGCGCGGGCGGGTGAGGCCGCGACCAGTGCCGCGTCCCAACCCGCGTCCCAGGTACGACATCGAGAGGTTGGACGCGGGCGGGTGAGGCCGCGACCTGAGCCGCGTCCCAACACGCGTCCCGGGTATGACATCGAGAGGTTGGACGCGGGCGGGTGAGGCCGCGACCTGAGCCGCGTCCCAACCCGCGTCCCGGGTACGACATCGAGAGGTTGGACGCGGGCGGGTGAGGGGTTGAGGGCCTCGGGGACGTGTAGGGGGTGTGTGGGTTGAGGGCGCAGGGACGCGAGTAGCGGCGGACGGCCGGTCCGGGCGGGCGCGCAGAGGTAGGGTCCGGCATCGTGGTCGGGGGTCGCGGCGCCCCGAGTAAAAGGGGACCTGTGGTCAACGCTGATACGTGGCGACGATCACGGCCCTCGCCAACATGTGGAACGTTGCCGTGAACGAAGCCAAGCTAGCGGTTGAGGATTGCGTGACCCCGAGTTCAGGGACATCCAAAGCATTGACGGCGAAGTAGTAGCGGTGCGGGCGGTCGCCATGTGGGGGTGCCGCGCCGTAGTAGCCATAACCGCCGCCATCGTGTCTGAGCTGAATCGCCGCCGAGGGCAGATCGATTCCCTGGTCGCCGGATACCCGGGGCTGGCCGGCACCGCGTGCGAGGGCTGTAGTCGCGGCCGGGATATCGACCGCGCACCAATGCCACCAGCCAGATGGGGTGGGTGCGTCGGGATCGAAGCAGGTTATCGCAAAGCTCTTGGTGCCAGCAGGAAAACCGGACCAGGAAAGCTGGGGCGAGAGGTT
>JAIRXV010000138.1 GCA_031268115.1 Bifidobacteriaceae bacterium | reverse complement strand
ATACAACGAGAACCTGATAGGCCTGGTGCATTTGAGCAACGTGTCTGAAGTGACCGTGAAGGACTGCCAGATCCTCAATGCCGGCAGCGTGGGCGAGACGTTGATGAGTTCTGCCCAGGTCTGAGGTTACGTGTGAGTGATCGCTGATTTGCCCCTTGAACTGCCCGGACGGTCCCAAACGGTCGGAGAATGTTGCCAGGGAACACGCTCCGCCGTCCTTGACAGCAGCGTCGTGAACTCGGATAATAGGAATATGACCGAACCGAAGGGACCGCTACGTGTAGCCAGGGTCAAATCGAGGTGGCGGCGCGCGGACGGAACCTGGGGCGACTGCGAGTCCCGGCTCCTGCGCCGCAGCTGGCGGGAGGGGACCAAAGTCAAACACCACACCGTCGCCTCGTTGACGGACCTGCCCGACGAGCAGGTCGACGCTTTGGAGGCCGTCCTGAACCACGGCGCCCGCCCGGCCGGCGCGGGCGCCGCCGCCCCCGGGGTCCGGGTAGGCGCGGGACTGCGCCACGGCGACGTCGCCGCCATCTGGGCGGAGGCGGCCAAGCTCGGCCTGCCCGGCCTGCTCGGACCGGCGGGCCGGATGCGGGACATAGTGTTGGCGCTGGTCACAGCGCGGCTGGCCCACCCCGCGTCGAAAGCCGCCACCCTCGACTGGCTGCGGGACACTACCCTCGGCCAAGACCTCGGCCTCGGGGATCTGGCCACCGACGACGCCTACGCCGCGATGGACTGGCTCGCCTCCCGGCAAGACCAGATCGAGGCCGCCCTGGCCAAGCGGCACCTGGCCGACCCGGCCGCGAACCCCGGCCGCCTGGCCCTGTTCGACCTGACCTCGACGTGGATGGAGGGGCATTGCTGCCCCTGGTCCCGCTTCGGGTACTCCCGGGACCGGAAGAGGGGCAAACAGCAGATCGAGTTCGCGCTGGTCACGAACCCGGACGGGGTGCCGGTCGCGCTGCGGGTGTTCGACGGGAACACCTCCGACCCTGAAGCCTGCGAGACGGCCGTCGAAGACCTGGCCGAGAAGTTCGCCATGGACAGGGCGGTGTTGGTCGGGGACCGGGGCATGGTCACCAACACCAGGATCGCGGACATCAAGGGACATGCGGGGATGGGCTGGATCGGGGCGTTGAAACACGCCCAGATCAGGGCGTTGGCCGCGGACCAGGGGCCGTTGCAGATGAGCCTGTTCGACGAGGAGGCGTTGGCCGAGATCGCGGACGACGCGTACCCCGGGGAGCGGCTGATCGCGTGTCGGAACCCCTTGACGGCCGAACGGCAGGCCGCGAAACGCGAGCGGCTGGTCGCGGCTACCCTGGCCGACCTGGACCAGATCGGGGCGAGGGTCGAGGCGGGGAGGTTGAAGGACGAGAAGGCGATCGCCTTGGCGGTCGGGAAAGTCATCGGGAAACACAAGGTCGCGAAGCTGGTGAGCGTGGAGATCGGGAAGGGCCTGCTCAAACACGGCCGGAACCGGGAGGCGATCGAGGCGGAGGCCGCCCTGGACGGTGTGTATGTGGTGCGCACGTCGTTGAGTGAAGACGAGATGGGCAGGGACGACGTGGTCCGCTCGTACAAGCGGGGCTCCCGGGTGGAGCAGGACTTCGCGTCGATCAAGGGCGACGACATAGAGGTCCGCCCCGTTTGGCACTACCGGGCCGACCGGGTCGTCTCCCACCTGCTGATCTGCATGTTGGCGTCGTACTTGTCGTGGCATCTGCGCCGCGTGTGGGCGCCGTTGACTTTCATGGACGAATGTCCGGAGGCGCTCCCGCATCCGGTCGCCCCGAGGGAACGCTCCGAACAGGCCGACGCGAAAGCCCACACCAGGCGCGACGCGGACGGTGAGCCGCTGCGGCCTTTCCGGGAGGTGTTGCAACACCTCTCGTTGATGCAGCGGGTGGTGGTCGAGGTCGCGACCGGGGCGGGCACGGTCCGCTACACGCGGACGACCGAGGCGACCCCGCTCCAGGCGCGGGCGTTCGCGCTGATCGGGGCGCCGGTCCCGCACACGCTGGGGTGACCGCCCGCCGGAGGGGCGGCGGCGTAGCCAGGGACGCCGTACTGTCGGCGACCCCGCCCGGCAACGAAACCCCAGGCCAGCCGCCTAGGCCACACCCGACCGGCGAACCCCCGACACGCAACCTCAGTCTGAACTGGAAATACAGCGGTATGATGGTCGCTTCGTAAGGCACGATCAGCCCCAGCAGAAAAAGCGCGAACACCAATCGCTTGCCCCGAAAGCGCATCACGCCAAAGGCGTAGCCGGTGAAGATGGAGAACACCACCGAGGCGGGAACCACCGCCAAGGTCAGAACCGTGCTGTTGAACAGGGAACGTCCTATGCCCGCATTCTCGTCAGTCCACGCGGTGATGAAGCTGTCAAGCGACCATCTATGCGGGATGGCCAAACCGCTGACGGGCACGTCAGTCGGGTTAAAGGCCACGAGTGTCGTCGAAACGAAAGGATAGACGGCAAAGACCGAGAAGAGGAGCAGGATCGAATAGGTCACCACTTTCTCTCGCCTGGATACCATTGTCAGTCCTCCTGAGCGAAAATGCGGTTGATCGCCAGGACGCCCACGGCGACCACGGCGGTGATGATTATCGCGAGAGCCGCCCCTTGCCCAATGTCTGAGTGGACAAAGACGGAGCGGTACATCATGAGCGAGGGCGTCGTAGAGGTGTATCCCGGACCGCCGTTGTTTGCCACGAGCGGCAGGTCGAAGGTGCGCATCGCCATGATGAACGTCAT
>JAIRXV010000220.1 GCA_031268115.1 Bifidobacteriaceae bacterium | reverse complement strand
CGACAGTCCAATCAGCGCGGGCAACAGCATGGCATAGGCGAGCCGGCTCTGGCGGCGGTTGACTCCCATCGGACGGGGGGGCCGGGTTTGCCCAGGCGTCCGGCGCGAAAGCACATCGGTTGTCATCGACTTGTCACCGTTCTCCCTTGGTCGGCATGGTCGGCGGGGGGCCGCTTAGGAGGCCGCCGGTGAGGCGGCCTCCTAACGCGATGCTACGCTCCTGGACCCGTTCCGGCGATTCCAAGCTGCGCAATCAGATCGGTGATTTTCTGCTGCGCGTCCGCCTGGGCGCTGGCGGTGTCCTTACCCTGCATGGCCGCCTCTACTTCCTCCGTGAATGCGAGGGCGATGTCATACGGGTAGATCGCCTCGGGAATCGACGTGGGAACAATTTCCTCGGCGATCTTCTGGCGGAATGGGTTGGCCGAGGCCGCTGCCGGATCGGCGTTGAGCGCCTCGTTGACCGACTGGCGAGCCGGGAACTTCGAGAACTGCGTGAGCTTGAAGTAGTCGATGAGCGCGGCGGGATCGCCGGCCAGGAGGTAGTTGATGAAGTCGGCCGCGGCCTGATCCTTGGTTGTCTTGCCGTCTACGACAACACTCCAACCTCCCAGTGTGGCCGAGGAACTCGTTGGGTCGTTCTCCGCCAATGGCATCTTGGCCACCGCAGTATTCTCGACCAGATCCGGGAAGTTGTTGATAATCTCACCCGATGCCCAGGAACCGCAGGCCATCATGGCGAGTTTGCCTTCACCGAACGGGGTCGAGTCGACGTAAGGCGCGAGCGCTTGTTTCGGCAGGATGCCGTTCGAGTAGAGGTCGCGGTACAAGTCGAAGAGCGGAGCGTAGGCCGGATCTTCGGCTTCCGCCGTCGAATAGTCGGCGCTGAGCGGAAGGTGACCCGCCAGCCCGTTTTGCAGACCCCACGTTGTCCAGCCCATTTCGCTCGCCACCTCGGCGAGGCCGAGGGCGAAGGTTCCGTCGGGCAGAATGTCCTTGAGTTGGCTGCCATAGTCGATGAGTTCGTCGAAGGTGGTGGGCGGCTTGGTGGGATCGAGTCCGGCCTCCTCGAACAGATCGGTACGGTAGAAGAGAACCATCGAGGGCTCAACCAACACCGGATAGGCATAGTGGGCGCCCTCGACGCTAACCATGTCCAGGATGTTCGGCTCAAGATCGTCCCATGATTCTTGCGGAATCAGGGCGCTCAGGTCTTTGATCGCTTGCTGCCCTACAAGTGTTGGAATCTGGTTATACGCGCGGGTATAGACGTCCGGAGCGGTGCCGGCCGCTTGGGCGGCCGTCATCTTCTGATCCCAAGCGTCCTCCGGGACCATCTGGTAGTCGACAACCACCTCGGACTGTGAGGCGTTGAACGCGTCGACCTGGTCCTTGTACCACGCGTCTTCTTGATCCGTGAACTGGCGCTGCCAGAACGTGACAGCAACTGCTTCCCCGGTCTCAGCAGGGGGTGCCTCTTCCTGATCGGGATCTTCCGGCCCGTCAGCTTCGCTTGTGCTCGGAGGCGCGGTTGTCGCGCCGCTATCGTCTCCGGAGCTGCTGCAGCCCGCGAGCATTGCCATGGCGGCGGCCGCGAGAACCGCCACCACCTTAATGTGCGTTGTCCGACGCATCTTCCTTGGCCTCCTTTGTGTAGGGGAGAGATGCTTACCTAACTGTCGAGATGGGATGCCGACCTTCCTTGTCCGGCCGACGCCAACCCGAACGCGCCGAGACGCTCCAATGGCCTCCGCGGCGCGGTGTCGCGATCTCGTCTCTCACCAGTGAGATATCGATATCTGATGCTAGGCCGGAGCGTCTTTCCTTGTCAAGCCCACGCGGATCGGGCGGCACTCAGCCGCAAGGTGTAGACCCCGTAGTCGGACGGTCGCAACCGAGTCCAGGCACCGCCCAGGCCGCCGCAACCGTTATGAAATCGATACCTGGACCGACCTTCGGCGGCGCCAGTCATCGGCCAGGAGGGCACCCCTACCACCGCATCGACGGATCACCGGTCGAAGTAGACCTCAAGTTCCGCGATCGCCGAATACCACTGGTGAAAGCCCGTTGGCTCCCCCGCGATCCGAACCCCAGTTGTCGTCACCGCGTCGAACCTGAATGTGTAGGCGCGATTGCCGGTCGAGGCGAACCACTGGGGATACTTCGGGCTGACGTGGACGTTGACCGCTGGCACCCACTTGCCGCCGGCGCGGTACTCGACTCGGGGTGGCGCGGCAAAGAAGCCTGATGTCCAGTCATGGGGACCGGTGACATAGACGAGTCGGTTTAGCCGCACTGGCTCAGCCCAGGTGTAGCCCCAGAAGTCGCGGTGTTTCTCGGTGCCGTTCCACGAATCTTCCGCTAGGTCCGTCCGGCCGTCGTTCAACACTTCGGCGTGACCGGATCTGAACGTAACCGCGATTGGATGTGCGCCGTGGCGTGCGAGGTTGACTTCTGGACCTGGTTGCCCGGGCGCAACCCAGTCGCCATATCCTCCACTTGGCTCGGATGGAGCCGGCGCAAGCTGGAGCCGCCGAAGCGAGAAATGGTACGTGTTGCCCGTGTAGGTGGCAGCCCCGCCGAACCAATTCGATTGAATCCACGCCTCTCTGCCATCCGGCGACAAAAACTTGGACGGCATCGTCACTCCGTACCCACCGTGCTTCGGATCGCTCGACCCCGGTCCCGTCCACGGGGGCGGGCCAAAATCTTGGAGGAGGAATTCTCGCCATGGGCCCCATGGGGCGGGAGCCTCGTAGAAGACCCACACGCAGTCGCTCCACGATGTGTAGACGTACCGGTCGAATGCCGGAATGTACGTGACCCCACCTTGGGCTATATACGTGCCCGATGGCGCCGGCCCGCTCCCAAGGCCCTTTGTGTCGGCGCGCGGCACGTAGCATCGCCTCCGATCCGTCAGGACAGGGGCCTTGCGGCCGATATCGGCCGTCCACCTGGGCGATCCGCCCTGGTCTAGACCGGCGAAGAACTCCCACGTCCCGCGTTCTTGAATCGAAGCCCCCGGTACGCGCGCGAGGTATAGATCCGTCGGGTCGGGTACACAACCGGAGAATGAAGCTCGCCAGTTGTAATCGAGGCCGTAGGCATAAACGTAGTCGGTGGGATTGTGCCCAAGAACCCGAGCGTGCGTGTTGGACTGCCCAAAGTCCAGAAAGAACACGGTCGTGAACCGATGGTCCGCGAACAAAGGGCCGTCGCTGGGTGTCCACGTTGCTCCACCGTCCTCGGAGCGAACTATTCCGGCCGCGGGTGCCTCGTTGAAAACGTCTGGATGGTCCCCGCACCGCAGGTCTTGGACTGCCAGATAGACCTCGTCACGGCCGTCGCCGTTGCCGTCCACGGCGACCATTCCGGTTGGCTTGGAGTTGAAGCGGGACGGATCGGTCCAGATCGGAGACACGTCACGGCCTCCCGCTAACCGCTGGCCGGACAGGCCGCGAAGCGGATCGCCCTCAACGCGGTTGACGACAATATCGAGCCATGGTCCGTCTGAGAATCCCAATCCATCGCCGTTGGCGGTGTATAGGTATCCGTCATCGGCCCAGGTGCTCGGCCACAGGTCGCCATCACCAACCGAAGCAACAGATTCATGGTATTCAAGGTCTGCAACGGCAAAGAAATCCGATGTCGGTGGGCGTGAGTTCATGGGCGGTTGCCCTCCTTGCGTTCAAGAGCCCCAATTGGCCGGACGGCGACCAGTCGCGCCATTAGGAGTCCGCCGAAGAGGCGG
>JAIRXV010000148.1 GCA_031268115.1 Bifidobacteriaceae bacterium | reverse complement strand
CTAGCGGCGCTCGTCAATTCTCACTGGGCGCTGAACCACCGCCTTCTTGCCACCACAATAGTTCTCCTTGGCCCGGTGATTCTCCTTTCGATGCCCATCTGCCGCGTCCTCCGGGGTAGATGGGCGGTCCGTCCGCAGAATCCCTCATGCGCACCTCGGCGCCTTCGACAGAAGGCTACATGGATGGCTTGGGGCGTGGGATCGCTCCTGGTTGTCGGCGCTGGCGTCGCCATCGTCTTCGAGATGGTGATCTCGGGTACGTGGACCGAGGCCACCGAGGCGTTTGCCAGGAATACCGAGGCAACAGCCGTTCTGGGAACTCCCGCGTCGCTAGCGGACAGGCTGGGCGTCCTTCTTTCGGCTCTGCGCAATTCCTCGCGGGGAGCCCTGGCCCAAATATCTGTGATTGGCGACTTAATCGGCGTGGCCGATTGGATATATCCAACAGTGTTCTTGGTGTCGCAACTGTTGGCGTTAGTGACCGTTGTTTCGCGGAGAATCAAGGGTGTGCCCTGTGACGCTAGAATGTGGTTTCTCGGTGTTATCCTGATGGTCTCTTTCTGTTGCGTGGCAATGGTCTTCGGAAATCGGATTCGCGAGCACCATTTCATCTCGCTGTTTGTAGTGTCGTTCTTCACTCTTGGGTGTGGGCTCAGTCTCTTTGCCAGCTCCGCCATCAAGTGGGGATTCAGGGTTTGGGGACCAATAGTCTGCCTCCTCATGGTCCCTTTGGTAGCCATAAACTGCCTCGATTACTCTCGATTCATGACGAGTCTTAGGGAATCAGGAGGTGTGCGCCTGTATACTGAAGAACTCAATCATCTGCCAAGCCGCGCGCTGGCCGAGGCGCGCGCTGGAAATGAAACCTTTTATTTATTCCCAGAGTGGGGGTTCTTTATGAACTTTGCCTACTTGACTGAGAACCGAGTACCGTACGCCCCGGTCTCTCCTTGGCCGGATCTGTTGACCTCGATTTCGCGGGATTTCGACAGGATAGTGCTTTGCTACTGGGAGAAGGACAGGCGGAGCGAATACGAGTCCGCCTTCGCCGAAGCCGGCCTCAAGCCAGTCGTCAAGACGTGGCTCAACCGGCAGGGAGATCGGGCCTTCTACTTCCTGGAGTGGGAGGGGGGCCGGTAGCGGATAGTGCAAGCGGTGACGTTGCCGCGACGCGGAGCAGCGCCCTCAGCGCCGCCGCCCTCGCGTCAACAGCACGCCGGCCCCTCCGGCAAGCCCGTCCGCCAGGGTCAGCATCACTCGGCTGACTACCGCAAAGACCAGAGCGTCTGGCGCGCCAAGGACCCCCGATAGGGCTACCACCAGAGCACCTTCCCTCGGCCCGATTCCGGCTGGGGCGATCACAACGAGGAACCCGACGACCCACGCCAGGGAGAATGCCCCCAGTGCCCGCACGTAGCTGACGTGTCCAGGGGCCGCCAGCGAGTTGAGAATTGCCAACGCGTGCAGACCGTAAACGAACCACATGACCAAGGCCCAGCCCGTCGAAGCCAAGATTCCCCGCCACGTCGGCACGAACGCTTCGATCCTGCCGCCGGTGAGCCTCGACATGGCACCCATAATGCGGCCGAGGACGGGAGGCGCCAGGATGGCGATGCCCACAGGGACGGCGAGAAACAAGTACCAGTAGCTAAGAAGCGACTCCGCGACAGTAAACGCCAAGGCAACGGCTGCCACAGCGGAACTCGTCACCACACTGACCACCATCGCCAGAATTGACGCCGCACCGCTGCGAGAGCGGCCGATCCCGCGGGCCTTGGTCATCTCCATTTGGGCCAACACTGGCCAAACGCTCCCCGGAAGGTACTTTCCGAGTTGTGACAGGAAGTAGACCCGGCCCGCATGCGCGCCTGAAAGGGGAGCGCCAACAGACGCCATCGCTGAACGCCACGTCATGAAGCTCGCATACAGCCCGGCTCCGCCAGACAGACCCGCCACAACAACGGCCTGCCAGCTCAAGCGGGCAACACCGGCCGAAAAGGCCGCTCGCTGCTGCCAAACGGCCGCTACGAGCAGCGCCAGCGCCACCGCACCGAATGCCCCCGTGCCGACCTTCCGCAACAAGGCCCAACGCGCGCCAGATCCCCGTCCTGCCCGCCGCCCGCGCGTGCCTCGCATTCTCTCTACAAGGCGCCTGCCACCGCTTTGCGCTACTTCCGTGGGACGCTCTCGCTCCTCTTGGCCCGGGTCTCCCCCGCAGTCCAGGTCGCCCCTTCCATGCCCGTCCCGCTGCGCTCCGTTCGCACCGTCACCATGAGAGGATCTTCCAATGCCGACTGGATGCGCACCCACCGTATGAACTCTACCCCTACCCATCCTTCGCCGTTCCCCAACCCACGAGGTGAAGGGCGCCCCATTTCTGATCGGCTGAAGACTCGGGCCTTGCGCGCCGCCCGTACGGCAAAGAACGTTCGCACCGTCCACGCCCAGAGGCAAGCTAACCGCGAATTGGACCGCGCGATTGCAAGCAATGCTCCCATTTCGGGACTCACAACCTCCTCAAGGCCCACCCCGGTAGTCGTATCATTCACGTCCTACCCCGGCCGTATACACAGTGCCGCAAGAGTTGCCCACCGCCTACTCGACCAGACCGTCAAACCCGATCGAATCCTTCTGTGGCTCACCGAACAGCAGTTTCCCGAGCGCCAAGTCCCGCAACAATTCCAGGATCTGCAAGAGCTGGGCTTGACAATATGTTGGGCAAGAGACAGTCTCAAGGCCCACACGAAGTATTTCTTCACGATGGCTGAGTTTCCTTCGGCAACTGTGATTACCGTGGACGATGACGTGGTTTACCCCCGCGATCTCATCGAAGTTCTTCTACGTGCCCATACGAGGCATCCCCGGGCCGTGATCGCCCGCCGGGCCCACCGAATCACGTTCGGGCCGACCGGCAGGCCGCTTCCCTACAATCGCTGGCAGCATCAATGCCGCACGAGCGCGGGTCCGGCCTGGGACCTCTTCGCCACAGGGGTGGGCGGCGTACTCTATCCACCGAATTCTCTTTCCGAACTGACTTTCCACAAGGACGAAATCCTCAGGCTCTGCCTCGACGCCGACGACATTTGGCTTAAAGCCATGGAACTATTGGCCCGCACCCCCGTTGTCCTCACCCAGCCGATGCCCATTCTGCTCACGGCCGGAAGCCAAGGCCAAGCCCTCGCGCTAAGCAACGTGGGGACCGGCGGCAACACAAAGATACTCAACGCAGTGTTCGACGCCTATGGCGTTTGGGACGTACTCGACAGACTCGCGCGCAACGAACCCTCGACCCCAAGCTGACCAGCCATTGTATCCAGCTCAGGCCCCGCCTCAGCAGCGCCGAGCGATGCTCGGTCCCGGTACTGAATCTCCCTAATTCGCTCCAGCGTCTCCTCCAATAACGCTCGGTTAGATCGCTGCAAGTCGGCAATCACCAATAACGCCAGGCACTCCAAGGCTCCCACTAAGAAGGCAGCGCCAAAGATCAAGGATTGGATGTGGCCCCCGGATTCGCCTATTGACCAATAGTACAGGAACCGCGCAAACGGTACCGCGCCCACCGCGCCAAGGACAATCCCGAGCGTTGCAAACACCGTGTGCGGCTTATACATCAGATATGAACGGACGATTGCTTGACCGGACTTGATCATATGGTGCCAAACGTTTCGGAACAACCTAGACTCGCGAGTCTTCGGGTTCGTGACGATGGCCACGGACGCAACTCGCATCCGCTTATTTC
Source organism: Bifidobacteriaceae bacterium (assembly GCA_031268115.1). Taxonomy (GTDB): domain Bacteria; phylum Actinomycetota; class Actinomycetes; order Actinomycetales; family WQXJ01; genus JAIRRT01. Next base: position 4,975 of record JAIRXV010000148.1, on the reverse strand, counting down.
CGGCCTGAATAATAGTCTCCATGCAATAGCTGAACTTGGTCACGATATTCAGTCTCATAAGAGCGGCTCGCGAATAGGCGCGGAACCCGCTGGCCGCATCCGGCAACCGTGTTCCGGCCGCGCGGTTCACCACGCCGCTCCCAACCCTCTGCATCGCCTTCTTAAAGGGGGAGAAATGGGCTATTGTCGCCGTCTGCCTGTCACCCACCACCATGTCGGCCTCACCTCGCAAAATCGGCTGAACCAGATCGCCTATCCGCTCCTGGGGGTACTGATTGTCGCCATCGGTATTCACCACGATATCCGCCCCGTGCGCCAACGCATCGTCAACGCCGTCCCGGAAGGACCGCGCCAACCCCATGTTCCGCGTATGCCGCACGAAGTGCCGTACGCCAAGATTCCGCGCCACCTCCAGCGTTCGGTCCGTTGAGCCATCGTCCACGACTAGAATCTCGACCTCTTCGATCCCCTCGACCTCCCGTGGGATTGTGGCCAAGACCAATGGCAAGGTCGCCTCCTCGTTGAGGCACGGGATCTGAACAAAGAGTCTCATCCGGGCGTTCCTGAGAGCGAAGACAGTCGCACAGGGCGAAGCATACCGTCCGAGCCGTCCTGCTGTCCTCCTGGCCTCCGGCTGCTGTAGCTCCTCTGGTAGCATCCTCGCGGAGTAACCCTGCAACACCCCTAAGTCTGCCACTGGCCGGTCCCAACGTGGGCGGCCAGCCCGCCACAGGAGGTCTGATGAACGCGTTCACGGTAGACAAACTCCGTTCGACCCCTGGGCCATGGCTCCGCCACAGGGCCGTCCGCTCCGCCGCAGTCATCGCCCTCGGGCTAGCCGCAGTCGCGGCCTCTTACTCGTCAGCCTTCCGGGTTCCACTCTACAGCGACGACTTCCTATTTTCTCAACACTTCTACAATATCAACGACGGTTCTATTGTCGCGGCGATTGCCAGCGGCTGGGATGACCAGCCGCAGGCAGGCCGCTTCAACCCAACAGGTCGCGAATTCGCCGCGATATACCATGTCACTGCCCATGCCGTGGCGCAAAGCACAGACATAACGCTCCAGGCAAGCTACCGGCTCGGATCCCTCCTGCTGATCATCCTCGCCTGTGCCGCCGGAGGCGCGGCGCTTCTGCAATGCCTCGCCTTTGCTAGCAACCGGCGCACGATTCGCTTTCCGATGGCCTTTGCGCTGGTTTCCTTGTTCACGGCGATGCTCTTTCAGATCTCTCCTTGGAGCAATGATGCTTCAATTACGATTTCTGAAATCGGATGGGGTACGCCAGCGCTTTCGATGCTCTTCATCGCTTTGGGTTTCTGGGCCCAGCGCGAGCCGTTGCGCTACCGGCGACGCATATTGCCCCTGGTGCTCGTAGGCGTGGGTGGAGTTCTCTTTTACGAGACCTTTGTTGCGGCTGTCGCCGCAATCGCGCTGCTATATTTTGCCCGCCTAGTGTCAAACCGTGGACGCCCGCAGCAGAAAGCACAGATCGCACTCTTTGTAAGTGGCATTGGCTTACCAATGATCGTTTTTGTTCTCGCACGTCTATATGGATCGATGCGGGAAGCCGCATCTTCCTACCAAGGCACGGAGTTGGAACTTAGCGCCACTGGTTTCAAAACCCTTCTATTCTATCTACTCGGCGCCGCCCCCGGCGGCTCCTGGCTGCGTTCCTTTCGGCATACCCAATCGATCAACCTTACTGTCGAGTCCATAGCCACAGGGTTGGTGCTGGTTGCTATCGTGACGGGTTTGGCCCTGTTGGTGCGAAAGTCGCCCCGAAAGCAATTCAAGATCAGCCGGCCCTGGATGTGGCCGGCAGTGGTTCTTTGCATATATCTCATAGGTGCAACCAGCATGGTTTCATTCAACGCGAAGTACATTCCGCTGATCCAACAGGTTGGTGACACGTACATTATCAACGGCCTTATATCGAACTGTTTTGCGGTGGTGGGCGCGGGGCTGGCCGTTGTGTTCGCGGCACGCGCTAAGAGCCGCGCAGTTGTCTTTGCGTTGGTGTTGCCTTTGACGGGGCTGTTCATCATGTGCCAACAGAGCGTCAATTGGTCTGTTGCGACCTTCGAGTCGAAGGTGTCTCCTATTAACGCCCGCGTCAACTATCTTAGTTTGAAGCCAACTCCTCAGGAGGAACGGTGTCAGGCGCTCACCGAATGGGTGAACACCTCTGAGTGGACGGGAATGTCCTGGTGGCAAGGCTACGTCGATGGCGTCCAGAAGAACTATGAACGTCACTTCGGCGAGTTGTTCTGTGCGGAGTTGCCACCTGAACTGGGCCCAGGAGGCCGGTGAAACACCGGCCGACGACCGCTTCAGCTGGGGAGGGCGTAGACCGGACCAGCTGAAATGCGGCAGCCAACATCCGGCCGGTGAAACGCCGGCCGACGACCGCTTCAGTTGGGGAGGGCGTAGACCGGACCAGCTGAAATGCGGCAGCCAACATCCGGCCGGTGAAACACCGTCCGACGACCGCTTCAGCTGGGCAGGCCATTGCCCGGCGCTTCACCCCTTTTCGCTTCCGCCCGTGAGAGGCTCCGCCGAACGATGGCGGCCAACGAGTTGGCGAATCCGTGCCCACCTTGGGTTGAACCGAGTTCGGGTAGAGCGATCCAGCGGGCAGCGAACGCACGGGCTGCCCCCGGGGAGATCTGGCCGGCGGCAATCGCTTCCGCCAGCGCACCCGGATCGGTGTGGACCGATCCGGGTAGCTCGGCCGCCAGATCCAGGTATAGGCCGCGCTCGGCCTCGTACTCTTCCAGGTCCGGGGCGTAGAAGTAGCACGGGATACCAGCGAGCGCCGCCTCGAATACCGCTGAAGAATAGTCCGTGACAAAGGCCGAGGCAACGCCGAGTAATTCGGCGGTCGTGAAACCTTCCGCCACGAACACTTCTTCGCCTTTGAAGCTCAACGGGTGGGGGGCGTGGACAAGTGTCTTACCATGGCGAGAAACAGCGGACGCCAGGGCTGCGACATCGGCGGCTTTACTGGCGCGGAAAGTCGGGGCATACACCACTACTTCCGCCTCACCCAACTGCGGGAATGCTGCCAGAATTCGCTGCCTTGTGGCCTCTCGGAGGGAGGAGTCCAACAGAAGATCCACCCGCGGCAGCGGCGCCACATCTATGCGCTCGGGCGGCACACGGAACGCTGAAGCATATGGCCTGCGGCACCGCTCGGAACTTGCGAGCACCAAGTCGTAGCCCCGATGCATCCGCATGGCACGGGCTAGCGCCAATGGCCTGCCACCGGGACGCCCGGCTGAGTCCCAACCGAATTGCTTAAGCGCGCCTAATGCATGCCATATTTGGATCACGCGCACCCGTCCACGCCACCCAATCAGTGAAACCACCGGGCTATAGGTGTCCACCACAACTACGCGGGCCGTGGCGGCCAAGCGGAGCTGGGCCAACAGGCCGAACGCGAACCGAACCCGGCCAGACAGGCCGGGCTGTTGGCGCCGCGCATCGACCCGAACCTCAAGATCTGGTTCGAGCCGGGCCAGGGCCTCGCGCAGCAGCCGGAAGTCTAACGGCTCGCCGGTCTCCTCGCGGGACAACATGACCACGCGCCGGCTCGGCCGCACCACCAGGCGAATCGGGACGCTAACGGCCGGCAACCCGAGGCGCAACGCCCACGCCGCGATGAGGTCGATGGCGGACGCTCGGGTAGTAGGGGTCGCAGCGGGCCGGGTGGTAGGGCGGCGCCGGAACCTGCCGCCTGTCATCGGTCTACCTGCTCGGGTCTACCGGCCAATATCAGCTGCCGCACGATCCTTTCAGTCGAATGCCCATCGCATGCCGAGGCGAACTCCTCTACGAAAGGCACCAGGACGGCATCGTCCACGTGGGCGGTGCGAATCGCGCCGGCCAATGCCGACGAATCGGTCACCACCGGTCCAATCAAATAGCGCGAGAACGGACGGTAGAAATCCCGGCTCGCCGTATATTCCGCCAAGTCGGGCACGAAGAATACGATTGGCCGGTGCAAGAGGGCAAACTCGAAAATCGCCGACGAATAGTCGGTGACCAGGACATCTGCCGCCATCATGAGATCGGTCATCTCGCGTTCTGCGGTAACGTCGATGATTCCGCCCAGCCCAGGGCGGGTTACCGTGAGCGGCGCCACAAACGGATGCATCTTGACCGCCAACACGAAATCCGGTGCCAGATCGCCGGCGAGGCTCTCCCAATCGACCGATTCAGACGGGTAGTAGGCCGTCCGAGCGCCGTGACCACGGAATGTTGGCGCAAACAGGACCAGCCGTGCTGTCGGCGGAACGCCAAGCCGCGCGCGCACCTGGTCCCGGACCGCCGCCACGCGATTGGGATCGAACAGCACATCCGTGCGCGGAACGCCAAGTGCGTGGACTTTGGAAAGCTCAATCCCAAACGACTCAGCGATATCGGGGCGAACAGCTTCCGAACTGGCCGTGGCCCAGGTGTAGTTGCGGTGGATGCGCGAACCCCGAACCGGCCCGCCTGGCAGGCCAGCCCGCGAATGCCCCACGCGTTTGAAAGCGCCCACCGCATGCCACACCTGCCCCAAGGCAGTTCCTGGACGCAGGTTCAGTTGGTAGATCAACGGATAGAAATCATCCAGGACGATGACGCGCGATGTCGCCATAATCCGCGGCAACGCCAGGGCCTGACGCCAATTGCGCGCGCCACGAAGTTGGGGCCGCAACACCGCAACAACCCGAGTGCCAGGGGACTGCCGCGCGATCTCGTCCCGCAAATAGGCGAGATTCCCCGTCACTTCAGCTCGCGAATCGGATAAGAACGCCACCTGCTGGGGATCCACTCGCCGCAACCGGCGCCATAGGCCATAGGCCGCGATGTAGTAGGCATACCGCCACCGTTGCAGCAGCAGACTGCGCCGGCCAACGGCACGCAGCAGCCCAAGCGGACCGAGGCGCAAAGCGCGGACCGCCATCGACCGGAGGGTGCGAGG
>JAIRXV010000104.1 GCA_031268115.1 Bifidobacteriaceae bacterium | reverse complement strand
GGGGTCCCGCCGGCCCCAAGCAGCACGGCGCTGAGCGCCACGGTCGCGCCCGAGACTATGGCGGCGGGGGTGGCCTCCAGGGCGATCGCACTGGCCGTTGGGTCGGTGACGTAGACCGTTGCCGTGGCGGGCGCGGACGCACCGGCCTCGTTGACGGCCCGGTAGGAGAAGGTGTCCACACCGTAGAACCCCGGCTCGGGGGTGTAGGCGACACCGAGGCCGCCGGCCACGGCCGTTCCATGGCCGGGCGCCCGGTCGATGGCGACATCCGTGGCGCCGGCCCCCCCGAAGGCGAGCGGTACGGGACTGGAGCCGGCCCCCTGTCTGACCGTCTCGGCGACGCTGACCGCTTGGGGTGCGTCCACCGGCACGTCGAGTTCGCCCTCGTAGATGCGCACGAAGTCCAACGCGATCTGGCCGCCGACCCGAACTTCGAGCGTGTGGCTCCCGTAGGTTAAGGCGCCGGAATCCCACGCGATCTCGTGGGTTCGGCGGTCGTCCGAGCGCATGTTGATCGACGCTCGCTGGGTCCCGTCCAGCCACACCGTGGACGTGCGCTGGTCTGTGTCGTAGATGGCGGACAGTTCGATCCGCGACCCGACGAAGGCGATGGTCGCAGACAGGGCGGTGCTGCTCGCCCAGTGAGTGGTGCCGGCGTACAGGTCCGCGATGCCGGTGGCGACCCCGCCGCCCGAGGCGCCCTGGACCCAGGATTGCCACTGGTTGAGGCCGCTTCCCATGACGTTGTCGTCCACCACGACGATTGGGGTCGCGCTGGTCACCGTGGCCTCGTCGATGGAGACGGTTGCGGCGCTGGACGCCGGGTTCTTCTGCCCGGTGGCGCGGATCGCCACGGTGTGGGTTCCGGTTCCGAGCCCGGCGGCGGACCACGCTATGGCGGGTGCGGCCGGTCCCTCGGCGTAGGCATCGACACTTTCGGGGGCGCCGCCGTCGAGCGACACAGTGAAGATCCCCTGGTCCGGTCCTTTGAGAACGGCCAGGTCGATGGCGGACCCAGCGAACGTGAACACGGCCGTCGCCGGTCCGCTCGCCCGGGTCAGACTGCGTCCGGCGGCGTTGCTCGCGGTGGCAGCGGACCACCCTGGCCCGAACGCGAACTGGTCCAACCGATTGCCGTACGATCCGTCATCGACCGCGAATTGGCGTTCCTCGGCCGACGTCAAAGTGACGGTATACGCGTCGTGGTAGTCCGCCCAGGCGACGGGCACCGAGACCGCACCGTCGACAACGGGAACCACCACGGACGACACCGTGACTGGCGCGTCGAGCCGCCCGTTGGCCAGGTGTTTGACGGTGACCCGAACCCTGCCCGCCCCGGCTATCGCCGGGGCGTCGTCCAGCCCGGCTATCTGGGCGGTTGCCGTGCCGTCGAACCGCGACCCGGAATTGGCCCGGGCGCCCATGAGCAGTTGAATCTTCTTGGCCGTGTCGTCGCGGGTGGCAAGGACATCGACGCCGCCGACCGCGCCAACGGACTGGACTACCTGGCCTGTGGCCGACGCCGAAGCCTCATAGACCCAGTACTCGCCAGTGGTGCGCAACTGAGCGGATTCCATGGTCAGCGCCGAGCACAGCCGCCCCGAGCCGCAGCAGTTGTTCCAAATGGCGTGGGCCGCCCCGGAGATCTCTGTGCGCTGGAGCCGCGCCAGGTACCAGGCGAGGTGTCCGGCGGTCTGCTCGTTGGTGCCGGAGTTGTTGAGCAGGTATTCGTTCATGGTCAGTGGGATGGTCGCGTAGGCCGGATCCTTGGCGACGAGGCGCGCGCGCATGTTGACGGCATCGGCCACGGGATCGGTCGAGAAATGCCAATTCCACACGTCTGGCATGGTGGATTCGGTGTGGAAGTGGTCGAGGTACAGCTGTTCGCGTGTGCCGTTGTATGTCCCCGAAGACGGTCCGACGATGACGGCCTGCGGATATAGCGCCCGAATCGTGCGAACCCCGGTGTCCCACATCAACCAATACTGTTCGCGCAGCCTCGGCCAGAAGCCGGCGTTATCGGCCGGTTCGTTCCAGATATCGAATCGCACCTGGTTGTTGAGTAGACCGTCCGTGCCGAGATGCCCGATCAGGCTCGTCAGAAAGTCGACCCAATCGGTGCAGTCGTAGGCGCCGGCCACCTCGTCGCAGGGCCGGGCGTATTCGCGGTGGCCCGCGGCCGGACCGTCCGAACCCCACAGGTCCGAGACGATCATGTCCATGTAGGCGGCGTATGGCGGGTTGGTGACGCGTGCCGTCTGGGCGGCGAACGCTTGGTATCGGGGCAGGAAGGTCGCCTCGCCGCCTTCGTGCCAGCCCAACGAGCCCGCCTGATCGATTTCGCCGCCGGAACGGAACGATGTCGGCTTGATCGGCCCCAGGATCGGATCGGCCGGTTGAGTCCCATCGAAACTCAACCCGTAGAGGAAGCCGCGGCCCACTCCAGCGTGGGATGGCGCGGTGGTCTGAGAGACATCGACGGCGATGGTCTGTTCGGCGGCTTGGGCCGGGGGGCCCGCTGTTAGCGCCAGGGCCGCTGCCAGTGCGGTTGCGGCAATGGCAGCGGTGGCGCTGTGTCTGAAGGATCTCATTGCTTTTCGTGCTCCTTTGCTCGATTGTTCGGTTGGCGAATGAACGTCGGTGTGCTGGTCAGGGGGGTCGGGACGGTGTGCCATCCCGGGCTCATGGGCTGGCCGGTCGATTCCTCGGTCCATTCGCCGCGGGGTAGGTAGACGTCTCGTTCGCTCGCGCCTGGGACGGTGACGGGGGCCACCACCCTGTCTGGGCCAAGCATGAATTGGTCCTCGACGTTCCAGGCGGTCGGATCGTCTGGAACGTCCACGAACAGCGGGCGCATGGGCGGCACTCCGCTCGCGGCGGTTTGTGCCATAAGCCCAGCCAGGTAGGGCCTGAGGCGTTGGCGCCGCCGGATGTGATCGGCGACGATGCCGTACACGTCCTCGCCGTAGGACCACGGCTCGTTGGGTCCGCCGCTCGCGATCCCTGAGCGCGGCTCGCGGTGTCCGTGCAGGCGCATGAGCGGGCAGTATGTGGCGTACTGGAACCACCGGACGAATAGCTCGCGGTACGCCGGATCGGCCGGATCCCCACCATGGAAGCCGCCGATGTCGGTGGTCCACCACGGAATGCCGGCCAGCCCGATCGAAAGCCCGGCGCGCACCTGTTCGGCCATGGACTGCCAGGTTGGGGCGATGTCCCCGGACCATACGGCGGCCCCATACTTGGCTTGGCCGGCCCACGCCGAACGGCACAGCAGCACTGTGGGTTCGGCGCCGATGGCGGCCAACCCCTCCGCGAAGCCCCGGGCGTGATCCCGGGGGTAGGCGCTACCGACCTGCGCGCCCGGCCCGGCGTACAGGGACAGGTTGCCTGGGTGGGTCGGGTTGAGTTCGGGTTCGCAGGCGTCGAGCCACCACACGCGGGCGCCCTGGTCGTAGTAGTTGGCCTTGACCTGG
>JAIRXV010000066.1 GCA_031268115.1 Bifidobacteriaceae bacterium | reverse complement strand
GAAACCTTCTTTCCCATGGGTTCTTAGTCGGTGAAACTCCCGCACCACCTTAGACCGCGAGGCGCGGTTGGGGCCGCACGGCGCGGCGGCGCCGCCGATCGTGGAAGACCGAGGGCGCCGCCGGCCAAGAGGACCGGGCAAACCCCGCAGCCTCACTCAAACAGGGCGTTGATCTCCTGGTTCATGCCGTCCAAGGCGTCGACGGACTCTTGACCCTGCATGATCGCATCGAACAGGGGATTCATCAGCGCGAGCACATCGGCATAGTGCATCGTGATGGGGGGTGCGAACGTCGTTCCTTCCTCGACGTGGACCATGAAGGGGCTGACATCCCTCCCGTTCTCTTCCGCGACTCTGAGGGCCTCGTCCGATGCCGCCTGTTGGGCCGGGAACACCACACCGTGAGAGGCGACGATGGACTGGCATTCGACGGAGCCCAGGAACTTCACCCATTCCCAGGCCTCTTCCTGGTGGGACGAGGCGGCGTTAATCGCATCGGTCAACCCGTTGAACATGGAAGCCCGTTCCCCCGATGGACCGATGGGGGTGGGAGCGTAGTTCACGGTCACATCGGGCAGCGCCTCGAAGGAAGACATCATCCAGTCGCCGTTGGGGACTATGGCGAACTTCCCCGCACCGAACGAGTCCAACGCGTTTGCATCCATCGATGTCATGGTCTCGATGGTGTTCGTGTAGCCCTTTTCGATCAGGGCTTGCCACCATGCGACGGTGTCCTTGTATCGCTGATCGTCGAAGTTGTATTTTGTTCCCCACGGATTCTTGTCCGTGAATTGCCATCCCGTGGAGAAGAAGTACGGGGAGAGTTGGGCCTGGCTGAAGCCCGCGCCGTTGATCTCCATCGCGATGCCGTACGTTGCCACCTTCGACTTATCGAACCCTTCCTCATCTCCCCGCACGCCGTTCTCGTCCACGGTCAAGTGGGCGATCATCTGCTCGTACGTGCCGCCATCTTCCGGGTTCCACGTCAAGGCCCACAGGTCCTCCTGGGTGTAGCCTGCTTCCTCCATCAGGTCCTTGTTGTAGAAGAGCGCAACGGTGTCCCAATCCTTGGGCAATCCGAACGAATCGCCTTCCTGGTTCTTCCAGAGGTCCGCCAATGTCGGGTAGTACCCAGACATGTCGATGTCGTCTCGATCGATCAGCGGTTGCAGGTTCACGATCACGCCATCGTTCAAGAATTGCGGAAAATAGTTCAGGTGGTCGATGAACACGTCGGGACCCGTGCCGGCCGCCAAGTTGTTCGTCAGATTGTTCCAATAGTCCACCCATCCGGTCTGGGTGATGTTGATATTGATCGATGGATTGGCGGCGGTGAATGCGTCCGCGCAGGCCTGGTACTGGGGCGTCTGGTTGGCGTCCCACAGCCAGTATTCGAGTGTCACCGCGTCCCCCGCATCGCTACCCCCAGCGGCGGTGTCTTGGCCGGTCTGGTCCGGCGTTCCTTGGTCGGTTTGGGTGACCTGACTCTCCGGGTCATCGCCTCCGTCCGATCCTGGAGTGGAGCATCCGGCCAGCACCACCGCGAGGGCGGCTATGACCGAGAATGCCGCCTTGTGCATTGTGCGCATTTCGTATTCCTTTCTAACCTTTAGTGGGTCATTTGATTCCGCTGAAGCCTACAGAATTGATAATTCGTTTGCCGAAAAGCAGGTAAAGAATGACGATGGGCAGGGCCGCGATGAGGGCCGCGGCCATCAGGCCGGCCCAATCCGGGCCCGTTTGGGGGGTCTGTCCTCGAAACACTCCGAGGGCCACGGTCAGCGTCTGCACGGACGCGTCCCGCGCCACGAGCAGCGGCCACATGTAGTCATTCCACGAGTTGATGAACGTCAACAATCCCAAGGTCACCACGGGGGCCGATGACATGGGCACAATCACTTGGATAAAGCGCCGCCAGTGACCCGCACCGTCGATCATCGCCGCCTCCTCCACTTCCCGCGGCAGTCCAATGAAGAATTGACGCATGAAGAAGACCGAGAACGGCGTCATGAACAGATTGGGCAACATGATGCCGAGGAAGGTGTTCATGAGCCCAAGGTTCCGCATGAGGATGAAATTCGGAAGCATAGTGAAGACGCCTGGGATCATCATCGCCGTGATGAGGGCGAAGAACACGGCGTTTCGCCCCGGCCAGCGCAAGCGCGCAAACGCGTACGCCGACATCGCAGAGAAGGTGACCTGGCTCAAGGTCGTCACGCTCGCGACAATCAGAGAATTGCGCAGCGCCAGGGTGAAGCTCATCGACGCCCCGGAACCGCCTTGCGCCCTCGCTTCTTCCGCCGTGGCCAGGCCCAGCACCCGCTCGATGGCGCCCCAAGTGAAATCTGCGGGCAACAGCGAGCCCACATTGCCGGCCGCCGATAGCGCTGTTGTTGTCGAAAGTGCCGTCCTTATCATCCAATAGAATGGAAATAGGGTAAGAAAAATGAATAGACCCAACAAGATCCAAGACACCGTGCGTCCCAGGCCGAATTTCTTGCGGGATTTTCCCACAGGACGGCGCGGGTGCAGATTCGATGCGCCGTCCGCAATGGTGCTTGCCATGGTTCCCCCCTAGTCCAGATCGGATTGGTCGGAGCGCATGAGACGCAACTGGATGTACGCCACCGCGGCTAACAGGATGAATAGCGCCACGGCCATCGCCAGGCCGTAGCCGAAGTGGTTCCGGGAGAACGCCATCTCGTAGATGTAGTAGTAGATGACACGCGTGGCATTGCCCGGTCCCCCTCGCGTGGTCACAGAAACCGTGTCGAAGACTTGGAAGGACCCGGTGATGCTCACCACCATCACCAGGGCCAGGACCGGGCGCAGCAACGGCAACGTGATCTTGAAGAACGAGCGAATCTCTCCGGACCCATCGATCGCTGCCGCCTCGTAGAGCTGGGGTGGGATAGTCTGCAGACCAGCGAAGATAAGCAGCGCCGTGTAGCCGACGTGGCGCCACGTATTGACTAGAGCGACGGTGATGATCGACAAAGTTGGCGAACCGAAGAACGCCTGCGAATCGAACCCGGACCGCTCCAGCAGAACGTTGACGATCCCGATCAGCTCGTTGCACATCCAGAACCACACCAACGCGATGACCACGTTCGCGATGAGATAGGGCAGCAGCAACACTCCTCGAATGGCCAGCGATGTGGTGAGCCTTTGCATCAAGACTGCCACAAACAGCGCTGCGATGGTCTGGGTTCCGATGTTGACGACAACGTATTGAAAAGTGACCCACAGGGCATTCCAAAACACGTCATCGGTCACCAGATGAGCGTAATTCTCCCCGCCAATCCACTGTGCCCCGCCGAGCAGGGTGTAGTCCGTGAACGAGTAGTACAGGCCCCGGAAAGCCGGGAAGAGATAGAACGCCGTGAACCCGAGGACGGCCGGGCCGACAAAGACCAAAGCAACCCTGAACTCACCCGGGCGGTATTTAGGGTGCCTGGGGGATCGGCGCCCGCGAGGTGTGCGTCTCGCGATGGATGCGGTGCGCGGCATGGCTCACTCCTGCCTCGTCAAAGAAATCAGTGCCGGATAGTCGGGTGGCAGGGCCGGAAGCTGCAAACCGTGACCCATCAGGGAACGCCCACTGAGCGTGACCGATTGGCTCCACCAAGGCG
>JAIRXV010000029.1 GCA_031268115.1 Bifidobacteriaceae bacterium | reverse complement strand
AGGCCAAGGCGCTGTGCGATGCGCTCGACAAAACGATCGATCAATACGGGAAGGCCGAGTTGGCCGTTGCCGCCGAAATGAGCACTTTGGAGAAGTGGCTGCTGTATGGTCTTGACTCTCTCGGATTCCCGTTCAACCCGCTAGCCCGGAAGGCCGCCACAATTGCGTTGACTAGATGGCTCCTAGACGAATTGGAGCGGACCAGGTTGAGAAGGGGGTATTTGGCCGACACTCTGCGCAAATACCATCCCCTGGTGCGGGAATTACTCGACCACATGGTTGTTGCGCATCCAATATTGGCTGCGGGGCCAGCCAGCACAAGGCGGTTGACAACGATATTCGGAATTATGGGGACTATTATCACTCGGGGATTGGGATATTGGGCCGCTCGAATACGCCGAGTCAGCACCACCAAAGAGATCCTAAAGGGGGGGCTGGCCGATTTGGTGGACCGCGTAGATAAAGCAGATTGGCAGGTCAAGCACGTGACCCCCAGCATTTTGGTGAGTAAAGTGGTCACGGGAGCCGGCAAGAAGGCCTCGTGGATTGTCTCGCTTCCACCCACTACCCCACTCATCGGGGGCAGTAACCCTATGGACCTCGTCTCCGACATCCAGGGCATGGGCGAATTGCCGAACGACCTCGTGGATGGCGTCTTGAAGGCACTGTCAGACGCCGGAGTGAAGAAGGGCGAGCAGATTCTTATGATTGGGCACTCGTTGGGCGGTATCACTGCGGCGGCGGTCGCCTCATGTAAGGAATTCCGCAGCCAATATTCCCCGGCGGCCATCATCACACTGGGTTCGCCTATCGCCTCGATCAAAATCCCTGAGGACGTCAAAGTCCTGGCTTTGGAACACCGCCAAGACGTTTTCCCGGCCCTTGCTGGCGCTCCTAATCCGCAGACCCCGAACTTCGTTACGGTAACCAGAGATCTGGCGATCTCGAACAACACTGCCGAAAGCGACGCGGCTAAACAGTTTATGGGCACCGATGCCCATGCCCGCGAGTTCTATCGCAACACGCTGGCAATGGTGGACAAAATGAACGATCCCTCGATAAAGGCTTTCAAACAGGCGATCGCCCCGATCATGGTTCGCGGTGCCAGCGTGACAACCACTCAGTATGAGGTCGTGCGCAGCGGCGTGCGCTCACAGTAACGGCACTGCCCACCACTCGGAGACCCGGGAAAGCTGGGTGGCGCACCTCGGTCCCAAACACCGATGGCGGCTACCGGCGCTGGCCGCGGGGAGAACGAGCAGCGCGGAAGGGGATCGAGATGAGGGCGGTCAGAATTGCCAGAACCAAGGCAGCGCCGATGGCGGAACCAAAGTCCGCGATGTGGAGGCCAAGCGGAGTGGCGCTGGTCAACCACGAAACGACTTCGAGCATCGTGGCGTTGACCACCAAGGCGAACAGGCCGAGGGTCAGAATGTAGAGCGGTAGCGCCAACACCTTGATGACCGGTTTGACGATGGCGTTCACTAGAACCAGCACCAGCGCCACCAGGACATAGACCAGCGCGGTGCCGACAGCGCCCTCGCCTTGGGGTGTGACCCAGACTGAGCGCCAGAGCCCATCCACGATCCACAGCGCGATGGCGTTGGCCGCCACCCTAGAGAGAAAGAAGACCACGGACCAAGCCTGCCACGCCGGGCCCCAACTCAGTCCATATGGCGTCGCGATCTCGGTTGAGAGGGACATCCGTGGCATTGTGTGTGTCTATGAGTCCCAAGGTGCCGGTCCGTCCGGCTATCGCGAACCTGCCTGACTACGTGGCCGGGGCGCGCCCGCCAGTGGGCCGGCGGGCGTACAAACTGTCCTCCAATGAGAGTCCGTTCCCGCCGCTGCCCGGTGTGTTGGCGGCCGTGGCGGACGCAGCGGCAGACATCAACCGATATCCCGACATGATCGCGGCCGGATTGGTCGAGGCCCTAGCGGCGCACCACGGGGTGGAATCGGCGCAAGTCGTGGCGGGCAACGGATCGGTGGCGGTGCTGGGGCACGTGCTGACGGCGTTCACCGGCCAGGGCGACGAAGTTGTCTACCCGTGGCGCTCCTTCGAGGCGTATCCGATCCTTGCGGCTTTGTCGGGTGCCACCGGGGTGGGTGTGCCGCTGGGGGCGGAGGGTCGGCTTGACTTGCCTGCGCTGTTGGCCGCCATCACGCCACGGACCCGAGTGGTCATGATCTGCAGCCCGAACAACCCGACTGGTCCTGCGGTTCGCCGCGATGAGCTGAAGTTGTTTCTCGATGCGGTCCCATCGGATGTGCTCGTAGTCCTGGATGAGGCCTACGTCGAATACGTCACCGATCCCGACGCGGCGACCTATGCGGATGTCGCCCCGGATCACCCCAATGTCATCTCTTTGCGTACGTTTTCCAAGGCCTATGGGTTGGCGGGCCTGCGAGTGGGGTACGCCATCGGACGCGGGCGCCTGATTGGGGCCGTGCGCAAGGCCGCGACTCCTTTTGGGGTGAACGCCGCCGCTGAGCTGGCGGCGACTGTCTCGCTGAGTCTCGATTTGGCTATGCGTGATCGCGTCGCGGCCGTTGTCGCCGCCCGGGACGCGATGGCCGATGCTTTACGCGCTCAAGGTTGGGCCGTACCGGACGCTCAAGGGAACTTTGTGTGGCTGCCTGCCGGGGCCGATGCCGTTCCATTCGCTCAGGACGCGACTCTAGCGGGGGTTATGGTGCGGGCTTTCGACGGCAGCGGCGTTAGGGTTACCACAGGTGAGCCGGAAGCGGTTCAGGCGCTCCTTGAGGTCGCCGCCACCTGGGCGTAGCCCCCTCCCGGCAAGCCGCCGCGAATCCCACGGCTGGCTGCCCAATCCCTGCTCTTGACGCGATGGGGTGCTCTTCCCGCTGGTCCCGACTGTTCCAGCCTATCTGTAATACCACGCCTCCCATCTTGCCTTGATGCGGCTGCCTTTGTAGGGGCCCCGGTTGATCCCGGCGCTGCGCCCGGTGGGCGCTGCTTGAAAATCCAACTCCTTGCCCTCTAACAGCCAATCCATACGCAGCGAAGTATCGCGTTGCAGCATATTCATAAGGGTGTGTTCGCCGCGGGATGAGTAGCTCGCATGGGCGGGGTTAACGTTGGCCCGCCACGAATCATCAATACAATCACCGACCGTCAACAGCGGGAAGACGCCGGTCGGGAACGTGCCGATGTCTAACACAAATAAGCCACTGCAATAACCGTTGAACCTCATCTCCCGCCAGCACACCCACTTCGATCCCGGGAGTTGCGAAATCAACACATCCGCATAATAGAAGGCAACTCGGCCTTCCACCCGAAAGTACTGGAGCAAGTCCATACCTCCGGGGCCCCGCCTATCGGGGTCCCCGATGTGCGCCCAGGTCGGCCGCCAGTCGCAGCCGTCATCCCATTCCGCTCCCGTTAGCGGGGGGTACTTCAGCCAATCGTTCAACGGCTCCAACGATTCGACCGACCCGTCCAAGTCAGGCCCACCATTGGCCCGAACCAGCCGCTGCAGCTCTTCGATGCATTGGTCATGGGTGGCCATGAACTTCTCGAAGAGCGTGTCCTGGACCGCCCAATACGCGCGAGTGCCCTCCCTGAACGGGTTGTCTCGAAAGTCTTGGGCATCCGCGCCAGCCTGCGCGATTCGTGCTATGGATGCCATGAGGGTGTCCTTCCCGGCTCTAGCGACTCTGAACTCACAATATTACCATCCATCCAATTCGGTTTCGACGGCCCCTTCGCGCCGGCTAACCCACTCGCCAACCAGCAGTGCGACTCTTTCAGCCAGTCGTTGAGCTGTAACAACGATTCGACTGACCGGCCCAGGTTGAGCCAACCAGTGGAGCGAACAAGTCGGCTCGATTCTTCGACGCCTATGCCCTTTGCCGCTAAATGGCTATCTGTCGTACCACTCTAGCCACCTTGCCTTGATACGGCTGCCCTTGTACGGGCCCCGGTTGATCCCAGCCTCGTCCCCAGTTGGCGCGGCCTGAAAATCCAACGACCGTCCTTTCAAGAGCCTCTGAGTTCGTGTTCCCAAATCGGAATGGAGGCGTTTGATGAGGGTATCCTCTCCTGGAGGGCAGTAGTTCGGGTTACCGGGGTCGAGGGTATCCTGCCACGAAGCAACAATGCAGCGCCGCCCGGTGCGCAGCGGGTCGGCCGGGGTTGGGAATGTGCCGATATCCGCGAGGAAGTCTCCGGTCCGGCCCACATTAAATTCCTCTGCGCGCCAGCACACCCACTTCGATCCTGGTAGTTGCGAGATCAAGACGTCTGCATAGTAGAAAGCGACCCGGCCTTCCAGGCGGTGGTACTGCAAGGTATTCATTTCTCCGGGGTCCCGGTCTTCGGGGTCGTAGATGCGAGTCCAGGTGGGCCACCAGTCGTAGCCGTCATCCCATTTGGCGCCCATTAGCACGGGGATTTTCAGCCAGTCGTTCAACGGTCCCAACGATTCGACAGAGCCGTCCAGGTCTGGCCCACCAGTGGAGCGAACCAGGTGACGTAGTTCCTCGATGCATTGGTCGTGGGTGGCCATGAACTTGTCGAAGATCGCGTCTTGGACGGCCCAATACCCGCGAGTACCCAGCCTGAACGGGTTATCCCAACGGTGCTTAGCATTAGCGGCGGCCCGCGCGATGCGCGCTCTCGATGCCACGGCTACCTCCCTTGCCGGTTGGTGGCTATCTGTCGTACCACTCTAGCCATCTTGCCTTGATGCGGCTGCCCTTGTACGGGCCCCGGTTGATCCCAGCCTCGTCCCCAGTGGGCGCGGCCTGAAAATCTAACGGTCGTCCCTTCAGCAACCGCTCTAGGCGATACGAGCTATGGCGCTGGAGCTCCTTCATAAGGGTGTATTTGCCCGGGGGGGAGTAGTTCGGGCTATTGGGGTCGTTTGTGGCCCGCCAGAGAGTAACAATGCAGCAGCGCGCGGTGCTCAGCGGGTCGGCCGGGGTTGGGAATGTGCCGATATCCACGAGGAAGTCCCCGGTCCGGCCCACATTGAATTCCTCTGCGCGCCAGCATATCCACTTCGATCCCGGTAGTTGCGAGATCAACACGTCTGCGTAATAGAAGGCAACTCGGCCCTCCAGGCGGTAGTACTGCAGGATGTTCATTTCTCCGGGGTCCCGGTCCTCGGGATCATAGACGCCGCACCAGGTGGGCCACCAGTCGTAGCCGTCATCCCATTTTGCGCCCAGTAGTACGGGGATTTTCAGCCAGTCGTTCAACGGTTCCAACGATTCGACGGATCCATCCAGGTCTGGCCCGCCGGTGGAGCGAACCAGTTGACATAGTTCCTCGATGCATTGGTCGTGGGTGGCCATGAACTTGTCGAAGATCGCATCCTGGACAGTCCAATACCCGCGAGTACCCAACCTGAACGGGTTATCCCACGTGTTATTGGCGGCAGCGGCGGCCCGCGCGATCCGCGCTCTAAATGCCATACCTACGTCCTTCGCCGGTTGGTGGCTACCTGTCGTACCACTCTAGCCACTTTGCCTTGATACGGCTCCCCTTGTACGGGCCCCGGTTGATCCCAGCCTCATCCCCGGTTGGCGCAGCCTGAAAATCCAACGGCCGTCCCTTCAGTAACCACCGGGTACGGATTCCCAAATCGGATTGGAACTCTGTGGTGAGAGTGCAGTTGGCTGGAGGGGAGTAGTTTGGATCTGAGGGGTCGAGGCTGGCCCGCCAGGGAGCAAAAGCGCAGGGGCGAACGATGCTTAGCGGGTCCGCCGGGGTCGGGAAAGTGCCGATATCCACGAGGAAGTCCCCGGTCCGGCCCACGTTGAATTCCTCTGCGCGCCAGCACACCCACTTCGATCTTGGTAGCTGCGAGATCAAAACGTCCGCATAGTAGAAAGCAACCCGACCTTCCAAGCGGTAGTACTGCAGGGTGTTCATCTCGGCGGAGTCAGGGCGGTCGGGGTCGTAGATGCGGCCCCAGGTGGGCCACCAGTCGTAGCCGTCGTCCCATTTGGCGCCCAGTAGCACGGGGATTTTGAGCCAGTCGTTCAACGGTCCCAACGATTCGACAGACCCGTCCAGGTCTGGCCCACCAGTGGAACGAACCAGTTGACGTAGTTCCTCGATGCATTGGTCGTGGGTGGCCATGAACTTGTCGAAGATCGCATCCTGGACAGCCCAATAGCCGCGAGTACCAAGCCTGAACGGGTTATCCGACGTGTTGTTGGCCGCGGCGGCGGTCCGCGCTCTAGACGCCATATCTTACGTCCTGGTCAGATAGATAGTATACTTTATGCCGGCATCTTGGAGGGCTTGAAGCAGGTCCTTATCGGGGCCAACCAACCCAGACTTGGACTCCTTCGCGAAAAACACCCACTCAATATCCACAAACTTTACGTCGTTGGCCAGGTCGGGGTTCGCGCGTAGCTGTCTAACCAACTCGGCGTCCCGTTGCACCTGCAGGCGGACACGGCGAGAATAGCGAACCCACCCAATCTTGTGCTCAAACGCAACACGGACATTGCGGTCAGATGGTATGCCAACCGAATCGTAGATGCGAGACACGATCTCGGCCTTGGCGCCGTTGTTCTGTGGCATGGCGATCTTCGTCGCAATCTTGCCATCCCTTGGCAAGCCAAGGGTCGTGTCGAAGTGTTTTTCGCAGTCGGCTTCGTTTAGTAGTTCAAGGGCCCGGCCGCCGGATGTTTTGGGTGGGATCTTGATGGCTTTAGCGCCCGCCATGACGTTTCGGGCGTG
>JAIRXV010000493.1 GCA_031268115.1 Bifidobacteriaceae bacterium | reverse complement strand
TTCTGAGCGTGAGACGCACCGCGTTGGCCCAGATTCCCGCCACGGTGTACGTCTGGGCTTTGGTCGAGGTGACGGTGACCACGTAGAGGCCCGCGGTGGCGGTGCTTTCCGTCACCGTGATCGCGCCGGTGCCCAGATCGTTCACCGTGCCGCCTTGCTGCTTGGGCGTCAGCGACAGGGCGAGGGCACCGCCCTGACCTGCCACAGGGGCGCCAGCCGCATCGCTGAGCCGGACCCATATCTCATGGGTGGCGGCGCCATCGGCCACCTTGTCCCCTGAGGTCCTAACCTCGAAATCGCCCGCGCTGACGGTGCCCGCAATGAACCCGAGGCTCAGAACCAACGGCTGAGCTGGAGTGGTCGCGTCGGGAATCGTGGTGGTCGCAGACCCTCCCACAAGCCCAAATCCCGCCCACACCAACGCGTTACCCGTAACCGCCCGCGAGGTCACCGACGCGGTGACCTGCCCGTTTTGGCCGGTGACACCTGCCAAGTCGGTGGTGTTGCCACCGGTGAACGTCCCAACACCGGTGTTGTGGAACGCGACCGGCGCCCCCGCGACGGGATTGCCCTTGCAATCGTTCACGGTGACGATGGCGGTCTGGGCGGCGGTGCCGTCCGCCAACACGTTGCCCGTCACGCCTCGGACAATCGTCGAGGTCACGGGGCCGGTGCAGGGTGGCCCGGCCGTGAACGTGACGGGGACGGGAGTGGCGGTGTTCGTGATGGTTCCCACCGTCGCGCTAGCCCGGACCGTATAGGTCTGGCCGGGTGCGTTGGCTTTGTCGGTGGTGAAGGCCTGCTGGGCGTTGCCGCCTAAAGTGGTCAGCACCCAGCCGGTCGCGGGCGCGCCCGGGGCGTCGGTGGTGATGGTGACCGTGCCGTCCCTCGGGTTGCCATAGTTGTCCCGCAGCGCCACCTTCGCGGTGAGGGATTGGCCTGCGACAGCGGTCGCGGAGGCCGGGTCGATGGTCAGCGCGGCGGTCCAGTTGTCCGTCGGGGTGAACGTGACCGAACCGGTGGCCGTGACGCTCTGGCCGCCGGTGGGGGTGTAGCTGGCGGTGAGCGCTTTGGCCCCGGCCACGGTCGAGGTGATGGTGAAGTCATACAGTCCCGGCGAGCCGGTCCGTTCCGCGATCTGCCCGAGCGTGACCCCGGTCACCGAGGTCGCCGCCAGCTGGGGTGAGGTTCCCGATACGGTCAGGCCGGTGCAGGGGTTGGAGTTCGCATCGTTCAGGGTGATGGTCCCCGTGAAGGTGGAACCGGCGGGTTGGGAGCCGGCCGGGGCCGTTGCGAGCGTCGGGGTACAGGTGGCCGGATTGAATGTGAACGTGCGGGTTTCCTGGGTGCCGATTTGGATCCATCCCCCGGTAGTCCCCGGGTTCAGGGCTTGGGCAGTGATCTTGTAGGCGCCGGCCTTGGTGCCGGTGATCTTGACCGAGCAGGTCCCGTTCGCATCGGTCTGGCAGTGGCGTCCGTTCGCCAGGGCCGGGTCGATCGTGGCGCCCGTGGTTGGGTCCAGGGCAAACCGGACATCGACCCCGGGGATCGCGGTCCCGTCCCCATACTTGGTGGTTACTGTCGCCGTGTAGGTGGTGGTGGGCGCGGCCGTGAGGGGGCCAGCGGGGGTCACGGCGAACGTGGAATCCGGCCCAATCTCGCGGGCAAACGACGCGTCGCACGTGATGTTGGCTCCCTGAACCACGGCCGATGCCGGAATGGTCACCACGGCGCCGTTCCGCGTCACCGTGATCGCCGCGCCGCCCGCGTCCGCGCAGGTCATATCCGAGAGGTTGAACCCGGCCGCGATGGAACTGGCGGTGACGGTCACCGGCTGGCCCACGGTCTGGAAGGAATGGCCGGTGCCGCTTTGCGCCCACGCCCCACCCGTCACCGTCTGAATCGAATCCGAGGTGGACGATGGCGTCGCGCTCGCGATGTTTGCGAGCGTGAACCCGAAGGTGCCGGTCCCGCCCGTAGATCTGGCGCGCAGTTTCAGGGTGCCGCTCGTGACGAACAACCGGTAATCCTCAACCTCTCCCGGCACCCACCACGGGTTGGTGTCCGCCTGGGTCGTCCCCGGGGTCGGGGGGTACGGCGAAATGTCGGTCGCGGACAGGGAGCCATTCACCGAGACCCGGAAACGCGCCCACGTGGGTGGAGCGCCCGCGGGCACACCTGTGCCCACGTTGTTCGTCGTGAGCGTCCCGTAGACGTATCCGTTGGTGACGGCCCCGTTGTTCCTCCACGTGATCGTTTGTCCGGTGAAGGCGTTGGCGGCCGTGGGCGCCTGTCCCGCGTAGAGAGCTCCGCCCCAGCCCTGGACCTTGGCGTTGGCCGCCTGCGTGCCGCCCACTTGGACCCGCAGCTCGTAGGACTGGCCCACCGCGAGAATCTGGTCTTTGAGGGGGGACCACTGGCCGGAACCGGCCGTCATTTCGATGTGGACGCCATCGTCCGTTGTGGCATGGGGATCCACGGTGCTGGTGGGATCCGTTGGACCAGGTGTCGCGGTGTTCGCCTCGTGAGCCGTCCCGAGGAACACCTCTCCCCCATACACGCTGCCCTGGATGTGGGAGGGGCCGTTGTCCTGGCCGGTGGTCAGCGTGGTCTTGTAGGGGGCATCGCCGTGGGAGGCGGAGGCCGTGACGCCAAAATCGACCTGCGCGGTCACCTGATCGTTGACCATGGTGACCTTGGTCACGATCCCAGCGCCCTTCGCACCCAACAATCCCGTGTCGGAAGTCAGCGCACCGCTCGGGCGGGTGCTGGGATCGCGGCGGTCTCCCCTCGCCCCCTGGCACACCCCCGACGCAGCCAAAGGCTGGTAGTTCCCACCGGCTGTCGCACACAAAGGTGCGATGGGGTTGCCACCGCCCGTTCCGGCATCGGCCCGGGCATACGTTTGAGCGGCGTTGATACCGTCCACGCGAGGCTGACGCAAGCGCACGTAGAAATCGGCGTCAGTGGCCACGCGGTTGACGATGAAGTTGAAGTGACCGGTGGATGTGGTGGTCTGCTCGCCCTTATAAGTTCCATCCCTGTCATAGATCTCAACAACTTGACCGGGAACAACGCCCTCCGCTTCCGAGACGGTGCCATCGCCGTTCGCATCGTTGAACACGGTGCCCTGGACCACCGGAGCGGTCTGGCAGGACGCGAGATCGTGGACCCGGGCCCCGGGAACCGCCTGACCTGGGGTCATCTGCCCCGACAGCGTGTCGATCTTCCACAGCCGGTTGCCGGTACCGTTGTACAGATACAGCCCGCCTTGGACAAAGGCCATGCCCGTGAAGTCCGTACCTCCGCCACCCGCGGCGATCGTGAGTTCCAGCACCTTCTCCCAGACCCAGACCGCGTTATCGGCCCCAGGGATGACTTTGATCAGGTACTTCGTGGCGGCCCCAACCACCAGGTAGGCGTTGCCGTCCGCGTCCACGGCCATATCTGAGGCGGGTTGCCAATCCTGCGTTGCCGATGCCCCGAGCCAATCGGATGTGGACCGGGGGGCCAGCGCCGTGGCCCGCCGCGAGGTGTTGGTGGCGGGGTTATAGACCATCATCCGATAGCTGCCCGCGCCGTTGTTCCGCACCCTGGTGCCCTGGCGGCCCGAGAACACGATCTCAGCGGTCTTCTGCAGCATCTCGCCGCCGGACCAGCTCATATCCGTGGTGCCCAATGCGCGGGGCACGATGATCTCGGTGGCATCGGTGGACCCCGCTTGCACCCGCTTCACGGGAATCCCAGCGGCCGGCGCCGCATCCCAGTTCCAGTGGTAGGCGACTGTCGCCGCAGCTCCACCGGTCAGCGGACCGATCGCCATCGTGTCGATCTGGTTGGTTGTCCAACCGGTGCCCGGGGTGTAGATCGGCCCCACGCGGCTGGCCGCGGACTCCGGATCGCCCCACCGGTACACACCGCCGGCGTTGGAGTTCTTCGCCTCGTAGAGCGAATCGCAACTGAAGTCCGGCACGAGAGAGACGGTGCCGTCCGCGGCTTCAGCGGGAGCCTCGGGTCCTACCACCACGGCGACAGTGCCGGTGCCGATGGTGCATGTAAGCGCCACGGCGAAGGCCACACGCGGCCTAAGCCGCCGGGTACGGACTGAGTGAGTTTGCAGTCGCGCAAGCGGCGCGCGCGTCGGTTCGCCCATGAGGTCTTGATGTCCCATCTCGGATGCCCCGCAGGAAGGGCGGCTGGTTTCAGAACGGCGGCCGCACTCGCCTCCGGGTCAGCGAGAGGGCAGGCCTGTTCAGGACCATAATTCCGCCGCCTCCGCGGTGAGCTGCCCGACCCCGAAACGTCTACCATTTGGGACGGCGATGCGCCCCCGCGGGCTGTTTCCGCGCGGTCCATCCGCCGGCGCCATTTCGGGTCTTCCCGGGCTAGCGAGCCGTTGGTCCGCCGGACGGAAGGCCTCCGCTGGCACATGCCAGGGCGGTTCGTGGAAGATTGGTCCATGGCCTTCGCGAAATCTTCCTTGACGCTCTTCTCGCTCGCCTTGACGGCGAGCCTGGCTGGGACACCGGGCCCGGCCATTGGGGCCCCGGCGGCGGCGCATCCGCCCCTAGATCCGACCTCCAAGCAATCGGTTCAAAGCGCCTACCGCGATTGGCTGGTCCCCGCCTTGGACCGAGCGGTGGGGTGGACGGGCTCAGTCAAAGGCTGTGTGGCTGGCGCGCCTTCCGCGGCCGCCCAGGCCGCGACCTTTGAGGCTGTCAACTACCACCGGGCGATGGCCGGCCTCAGCCCAGTCGCCGAGAATCCCGACACCTCGCGTTTGGCGCAGCAGGCGGCGTTGATCATGGCGGCCAAGGGCGACCTCAGTCACAATCCACCGGCGTCGTGGCCGTGCTACACGCGGGATGGCGCTGTGGGCGCCGCCAACTCGAATCTGTACTTCGGCCAAACGGCGGCTGCGGCAGTCGAAGGCTACGTGATGGATGTCGGGGTCGGGTCGCTCGGACACCGGCGGTGGGTGTTGCATCCGGGCCAAACCACGATGGGTTCGGGTTCGACCGCCATGAGCAACGCGCTTTGGGTGACCGATGCCGCGGGCAGCCGCGGCGGACGGGTCCCCTGGCCGTCGGCCGGCTTCTTCCCGGCTGAACTCCTGCCGCCGGGCATGGAATGGAGTCTCATGGACTACGCGTCTGGCGCTCCGGCGTTGGACTCCTTCCGCACCTGGCGTTACGAACGGGTCGGTCAGCCGGCCGTGTCGGTTGCCAAGGCGACTAAGAACGGTAAGGCGGTGGCGGCATCGTCCAGCGACCTCGGCGAGGATGGCGTCAAATGGACGTTGCCCAGCTACACCCAACCCAAGCGGGGCGCCGTTGACGTCTACCGCATCGAGTTCGCGGCCACGCCCCCGCCCGCGGGTTTTGTGGACGATGGCGCAGCGGTCCGCCGGTGCGTTGAGGCACTGACCGCTGGGGGTACGTGCCATCTGCCCGACGATTTCGCCAACCCGGCAGGGGCTGGGCACGATTTCGTGCGCGATTCCTACATCACCACCCAACTGCCCGACGGCTCTGAGACCGTGGCCAACGAGTATTCGCTGGAAACTGCGCAGAAGTATTTGGCCGAGTGGGAGGCCTATGCGGCCTGGATCGCTCCACCTGAACCTTTGGAAGTCAAAGTCTTTGTCGCGTCTTCGCCGATCAAAGCCGTCAAAGCCGTGAAAGCGCCCAAGGTCTCGGGGAAGGTTAAGGTTGGCGCCGTTCGTAGGGTGACGCGGGGTACTTGGAATCCGACCGACGCCAAGGTCGCCTACCAGTGGCTCCGCGACGGGAAGAAGATTCGCGGCGCCACCAAGGCGTCCTACCGCCTGCGCAAGGCCGATGGCGGCCGGATTGTCGCGCTGCGTGTGACCGTCAAAGCGCCGGGGCGCACGCCTTGGACCAAGATCGTCGGCAAGGCCGCGATCAAGCGGTAGGGCGTCGGGGCTTCACAGCGGAAGGTCTTTCCGCGTGAAAACCAACGCGCCGGCGATGTAGGCCGCTACGGCGATCCCGGCGAGGCCAGCCAGGGGCCAGCCCCATCCAGGGGCGGAAGCCATGATGCTAGGCACGTCATAGAGCGTGACGATGGTCAGGTTGCGCAAGAACGCAAAGTTCTCACCGAACATCGCGATGATCGGTGCCAACACAAACGCTGCGATCAGACCGCCGCCGACGGCGATCGTGTGTTTGGACAGATTGAACACTGAGGACGCGGCGAAGCAAATCCCGGAAAACGCCAGGGCAAGAGCCAACAAGCCGATATTGAGCTTTACAATTGTCTGGACTTCGCCGGCGTCGGCGCCATGGTCGGACAACAGCGCGGCGACAGCGTGGACGGTCCCGGCAAGGGCGCACATCAAAGCCAGTGAACCGGCGAAGAACAGGGCCTGCGTGGCCACCACGGCGCGCCGCGACACTGGCGTGGACAACACGTAGGCCAACGTACCCCGATCGACTTTGGCACTGATCAACCTGTTGCCTATAGTGATCGCGTAGATGCCCACGAAAATACCCGGAAGCATGTTGTAGTAGGCGATGCCCGCCGCTGCGACCGGGGCCGTGAAACCAATAGTTGCCACCATCAGACACTGGACCCCGGCCAAGACCAGCCACAGAACGCTGTTTTCCCGGATGGTCTGTTTCATAAGAGCTGCGCTAAACATATTGACGGCCTTCCGTCTCGTGGTACTTCTGGGTGAAATGACGCGCCAACGTCCGCGGAACCTGCGTTATGAACCGGACATCCAAGTCTGTCAGGGCCGCGAACAGACTGGCCACGTCTTGATCGGCGGTTTGGACGGTGACTTGGTTGAGGTGCTCCTGGCGCCGAGCCACCGCGAATGAACGGGATAGGAACACCCGGTAGTCTTCCGGCCCGGTGAACTCGATCTTGTACTCCTTTAGCGGCTCGTTGCCGCCGAGCTGGCCGACATCCGCCACTTCGATGATCCGGCCCTCTTTGAGGAACGCCACTCGGTCGCAGACTGCCTCAAGTTCAGCGAACATGTGGCTGGACA
>JAIRXV010000115.1 GCA_031268115.1 Bifidobacteriaceae bacterium | reverse complement strand
GGGCGCGGGCGGCGGCCTGGACACTTTGGGGATCGCCCGCTCCCGCCCAGCGGCCACTTTGCGCGAGGCAATCGCCGTCATCCGCTCGCTGTTGGCCGGGGAACGCACCACATTCGATGGGGAGGTGTTCGCCCTGTCCGATGCCGGACTCGACTTCCCGCCCCCGGGTCCCGTCCCGATCTATCTGGCCGGGCGGGGCCCGCGCATCTTGCGGTTGGCGGGCGAAGTCGCCGATGGGGCCGTCATCGGCGGCTTCGCGACCGAGCCGGGTCTGACGTACGCGCTGGACCTGATCGCGGCCGGGGAACGGGCGGCCGGGCGCCAGCCGGGTACCGTGGACCGCCTGGCGTGGCTGTACACGTGTGTGTCCGATGACGTCGCCGCGGCCCGCGCGGCCGTCGCACCGATGGTTGTGGCCTCGCTCATCACATCGCGCCCAATCCTGGGCCGGCTCGGGATTGTGCTCCCCGATCGCCTGGCGGACCGCCTTGAGGCCACGGGCTGGCGCTACCCGACCCTCAGCCCGGCCGAGGCGTCCGAATTGGTGCCAGACGAAATCCTCGACGCCTTCTCCCTCCACGGGACCCCCGCCACATGCCGCGAACGGCTTACGCAAGTCCACGCGCTCGGCATCGACCACATGGCGTTTGTTCCCTTCCCGGCAGAGGGCGATACGCTCGACCGACTGACCCAGCGGATCGCCACCGAAGTTGTCGGGACCGGCCAAACACTCCCCGCTGGACCGCCATGACACGAAAAGGGAACCCATCGATGCCGCAAGCCCCCACTCCCGCTCCCCCGGCCGAACCGGAATCCTCCGGCGCTCGCAACACCACTGTGGATCGGGCGCTGCGGGTGCTCGAACAGTTCCTCGGCACCGAAGGCGAGCTTGGGGTCCTGGAGCTGTCACGCCAATTGGATCTCGACAAAAGCGTGATCCATCGCATCTTGGTCACGCTCGTCCACCGCCGTTTCCTGGAGCAAGATCCGGTGACGCGGCGCTACCGGGTGGGTCTGCGGATCTGGGAACTGGGGCAGCGGTTCTTAGGGGGCCAACCCCTCCAAGATCTCGTCCTGCGCGAGCTTCGGGGGGTGGTAGCCGAGCGGGCCTACACCACTGGGTTTGTGGCCCGGCTCGATGGCGGCGACATGGTGCTGCTGCACACCGTCATCGGACCTGGGCCTATGAACATCACCATCGATCCGGGTGCGCGGCTCATGGCCGAACGCACCACGACCGGCCTTACGTTCCTGTCTCACCTGGACCCCTTAGAGGTTGAACGTCTGGTGCTGGCGCGGCGGGCAACCCACACCGGTTCGAGCCTCGACCCAATCGACCGGCTCATGGCCAGGCTGGCCGTGATCCGCGAACGCGGCTATGGCCTATCCGACGGCCACTACACCCCAGGGGTCGGCACGGTGGCCCGGGTTGTGCGGGGGGCCTCAGGCGAGCCGCTTGTCGCGCTGTCCATCGACTACCTGATCGGTGAGGGAACCGAAGACTACGCCACCACCTTGCCCGATGCGCTGGCTAGGTGTGTCGCGGAAATCGAGCGCGTGGCGGGGGGCACGGCGGCGCAAGGCTCGGGGCCGGCGGGGGGCACCTAGGGGTCGATGCGGCCGCACGGGAAGAGGTCCTGCTCGCCTGGACGCACGAGGGCCCGGGCGCCGGGGCCGTCGGTGGGGACAACCCAACGTTCGGCGCCTCGGATGAGGGCTGCCGCGATCCCGGCCGCCTTGCCGCGGACCAACTCTGAGGCGGCGGCCAGTTCGTCGGCCACGGCGATGACGGTGCCCCGCAATACCCGGCCGTCCGCGTCCGGAGTGCCGCGCAGATCGACCGCCACTCGCACCCCAGCAGCCCCGATCGCCTGATCGGTGCTGCCCTCACGCCAGGGCCGCCCAAACGTGTCGGCCACGATCACTCCGACGCTCACGCCCCACGCCGCGCCTATTGCCCGCCGGATCGCGGCAGCGCTGGCGTCCGGGTCCACGGGCAGCAACACGACACTGCCCGGCGGGACGTTGGATGTGTCCACACCGGCGGCGGCCATGACCAGACCGAGCCGGTTCTCAACTATCCGCAGGTTCCCGTCCGGAGTGCGCCGGCGGGCCACGAGACGCACCGTTTCGCCGTCGATGGCGGCCTCCCGCTCCTCGATCGGACGGGTACGCCCCTCCGCTTTGGCCACCACTTTCGAAGCGACTACAACGATGTCGCCGTTTCGCACCCCCTGGCCGATGGCGGACGCCAACAAACGCCCGACATCGTCGCCGGCGCGAACCTCACCGATCCCGCCGATGGGCGCCACGATCAATCCCCCCGGCGGGGGTGCGCCCAGTCCCGCTAGGACAGGCGGGGGCGGTGGCGGGCCGGCCTGGCCCAGCGGAGGTGAGGCGGCTTGGCCCGGCGGAGGTGAGGCGGCTTGGCCCGGCGGAAGTGGGCTGGCTTGGCCCGGCGGAGGTGAGGCGGACTGCCCGGCCCGGGCGCCGGCATCGTCCACCTCAAGGGGAACGCCCGGCTCGCTCATCGCACTATCCGCGGTAGCACCTCGCGGCCGCATACGTCGATCCATTCGCGCTGGTTGCGCCCGACGTTGCGCAGATAGATGCGGTCGAATCCCAAATCGACGTACCGTTGCAGGGCCGCCCGGTGGACATCGGGATCGGCGGAAACCACCATGCGGTCGCCGAAGTCCTCGCGCCGGACCGACGCGGCCAGTTGGGCCACGTCGACCGGCGATCTCAGATCGGACCGAGCTAGGCCAATAGCGCCAAGGGGCCACTCCTCAAGGGCACCCGCCCATGCTTCCTCGTCCGTCCGCGCCCACGAAAGGCGCACTTGCAGCAGTTTCGGCATACGGGCCGGGTCTTTGCCGGCCTCGCGGGCGCCGTCGGCGAACCTCGCCAACAGGTGGGCCATCCGTTCCAGCGGGGCGTCTTGGGTTATCAAACCGTCCGCCACACGGCCCGCTCGTTTCGCCGTGACAGGGCCGGAGGCTGCCACCAAAACGGGTGGCGCGGCATCGGGCATGGTCCAAAGACGGGTGGCCTCCAAACGGAAGTATTGGCCCGCGAACCGGGTGTCCCGGCCCGCCAAAGATCCAGCGAACAGACGTTTGATTAGGTCGACCGCCTCAAAGAGCCGGCCAATCCGTTCCGGTGCCTCCGGCCAATACTGGGCCACCACATGTTCGTTTATGGCCTCGCCGGAGCCCAGACCCAACCAGGAACGCCCCGGATACATCGCTTCCAGCGTGGCCGCGGCCTGGGCCACAATGGCCGGGTGGTAGCGGAAGGTCGGCGCGCTCACACCCGGTCCCAAATCGCCGGCGGTCCGCTCCCCCAGGGCCGAAAGCAGGCCCCACACGAATGCGCTGTGGCCGTGGCGTGGCAGCCAGGGCTGGAAATGGTCCGCCACCATGACTCCGCTGAAGCCCCGTGTCTGCGCGTGCGCCGCCAACTCGACCAGTTCGCGCGGATGGAACTGCTCAGACGCGGCGACATAGCCGAAGGTCAGAGGCATTGGGCAACTCTAGTACGCGCTTCAACACCCGGCCGGGGCGTCCTGGGCCGCTGGAAAGCGGCACCTCTCCCCCGTGCGTTGCAGGCGCCCGCGGCCGCTCCCCGGGGCGCTCCCGGCGGGCCCTCGCCGCTCCCGGGGCGCTCGGCTCCGACACGCGGATGGGACTTCGGTACCCACCTGCGGCGCGCATCGCCGGTAGGCTCACCAGGGAAGTAATCAATGGATCGGCCGAAAGGAACGAACATGGGGCAGTTCGTCGGAATCAGTTTTGCCATTGCTTCACCGAGTCCCGATTCGGATGGGCGCACTAGGTCCTCGTGTGAACCATTCGTGTGTATTCCTGCCACAATATCCGCCCTACCCGAGCCACGGGGCTAGCGTCCCATCCCCCTGACCTTTTCCCGCCTCGTTTTCTGTTTCGATTCCGTTAGGGCCCACTGGGCCAACGCACTCACCCGAGGAGTAGCACGTACTATGAGTAACCGTTTCCGCAGTCTAATCGGCGCCGCATCGGCAGCGGCGGTATCGGTGACCTTGGCCTTTGGCGGCGGCGCGGCCGCCGTCCCTTTGGCCAGCATCGACCTGATTACACCAGACGTCCTAGTCAACCTCGTCACAGGCGGGTTGCATCTGTTGACCACAGCCCCCGAAGTCGGCGTGCCGGTGACAGCCGACTGGGATGAGACCATCGATTTGGGAGCCGGTGTCCAGGCCGACATCGACTTGGAGGCCACCGAATGGGTGGTGGCCGACACCCCCGGTCAGACCGTTGGCACCTCTTCTGCCGGAAACTCCATAACGCCAACGGCGGCCGATGTCGGGAAATACCTCACGGCTAAGGTCTCGGGGACGGTTGAGTTCCCCGGCCTCGACGGTTGGCTGACCGGCAAGAGCAGTTTGTACGATCTCACGGGCATCAGCCGGGCGGATGTGGTGGCCGCCATCGAGCAATGGGTGACCGATAACGCGGACGAGGCGGCCGCACTGATCTACCCGTTGATCGAGCAGATCCAGGACGCGCTCGCCGATACCGGCGTCAAGACTCAAATCAAGACGGCGGTCGCGGCCGTCCTGTCGCAGGCCATCCAGACGGTACTTGAAGGGGTGGGGAGCGAACTTGCCAGCATCCAAGCCACCGATCTCGCGAACCTCATCAACGGCGCCATCCCCGATGCGTCGGAGCTGGCCGCAACCGCGATCGTGGGGGCGTTGCAGGCGGCCGGAAGCATCACACTACCCGGCCCCACCACCCTTGCGTTATACGACCTCGTCTACCCAGGCAAGACCCCTCAAGACGCGATAAGTGACCTTGCTGACGACATTGAGGCGCTCCTTATGGGCCTTGACATCAACACTTTCGCCGGACAGTTGGCTACTTTCCTGAACGGTGCAATCGATGACGTCATCGATAAGGTGATCGCTGGAGCACTGGCGGGGGTGGCCGATGCGGTGGACGATATGGTCGATACCGTCTTGACGGCAGTTTCGGGTATTCTACCCGACCAGACCGATATCGAAACCTGGATCGCTTCCCAGGGCCCGGACGTGGCTGAATTGCTCGCAAACTTGTTGGACGCCATCGGACCTTCGGTGATTACCGGCCTGACCGGTCTCACCGATCTCGCACAAGGCCCACACAACGTGTCTTTCATTTTCCCCATCCAAGACCCGGTAATTCAGCGCCAGTTGGCCCCCGTTGTCCCGCCCAGCTTGAGCTACACGCAGCTGCGCCGTGGTTTCCCTGTCACGGTCAACGCCGGCGATTGGGGTGACTTGGCCTCTGCGGTCAATGCCCCGACCGTGGAGTGGTTTGTTGGCGGTGCGTCCAAGGGGACCAGCGCTTCATACACCCCTGTCGCGGCGGACGTGGGTCTAGCGCTCACTGCGACCGTGACCGTGGCCCCCACCAGCGGAGGGACCGCACAGTATTACAAGTCGTGGACGGGAACAATAGGGGGCGGCATCGTTGGCGATCAGCTGATGCCCGTACCGGCCTTAGCGCCCTACTTGATCACCACAAGCCCAGTTGTGGGGCAGGACGTGGCCTTCAATCAAGGCAGTTGGCCCACCTCGGGGGATAACGGATCCACCCTTACCCCCACACCGTCCTGTACTTGGACTTATCTGTGGCCGGACAACAGCACCGAGTCCGGTGGCACCGGTTGTACCTATTCCGTTGCAGATACAGTGAACAGCAAGAGCACGGTGGGAGCCCAGCTTGTGTTGGGCTTCTCCGTGGCACTCGCAAACGAAGCCTACCGCAACTATAGCGCGACATTCATCACCGATCCTATTCGCGACCACAGCATTTCCGGGACTGGCACGCCATCCACCTACACCGCGGCCATCCCCGATCCGGCTCCCGCGAACAATGCGGCGCTCCGCGCGATCACCGACGATGCCCTAACGGTTGTTGCTCCAACGTGGACAATCGACGGTGTCAACGTACCCACTAGTGGCCTTACTACAACAGACACCATTTCGTTCAAGATGGTGGATGCGGCGGGGGACATCATTGGTGGCGCCGATTACACGACCGGCGGGCTCGTCACGGAC
The DNA here is from genome assembly GCA_031268115.1 of Bifidobacteriaceae bacterium. Taxonomy (GTDB): domain Bacteria; phylum Actinomycetota; class Actinomycetes; order Actinomycetales; family WQXJ01; genus JAIRRT01. The sequence continues at coordinate 1,106 of JAIRXV010000115.1, read as the reverse complement.
CCGTTGACCCTCGCCCAGCTCAGTGCGATTAGTGTGTGGGATTCAAGCCAGGGCATCTTTGCCATCGGCAAAGGGCTGCTCGATTCGCAGTTGGACACGGTTCGAGGCCTTGAGCCGGGCGTGTATCACGTTGTTGTCACGCTCACCAGGACTCTTGGTGGATCGCCGGTATCGGGTGAGGCTTGGTATGACGTGTGGGTGACCCGGCCCGCTGAAATGCTTCTCGGGCAGACTGCCACCCTGTCGGGGGCGGCCGGCGTTACCTCCTCCGGTAGCCCTTACGTGGTAGACGTGGATTCGGATTCCTATGCTGGCCTGAGTGGGCTGACTATAGACGCGTCCTGGCTCTTGAACGGCACGGCCGAGTCGATTCTGGACACTGACAGCCTGTCGCTTCGGATTGTCTCGCAGGTAACTGGTTCGGTGCCCGGCTCCGGGTTGGGCGCATTGCAGATAGGCACATCGTTGGTGTCGGTGCTCAAGAATTCGGGCGTAGTCGCCGCCTCGGGCACAACGGTGGCTGTGAACCCGCTTGCGGACCTAACCCCACAACAGGAAGCGACCTTGAAGGGTCTGCCAAGTGGAAGCTATGACGTTGAGGTTACGGTGGTGCGCGGGGACATAGCCTCGACGCCATCGTCTGCGATTCTCGAACTGGTCCGCGCGGCCGGCGAGGACCCCATCGTCTCCCTCCGCGATCCGGAGCTTTCCACCCTGAAACCGGTGGCAGGTGTCCCGTTGAATGTAATCCCTGGTGATTTCGATCCGTCCAGCGTAAACGTGGACTATGACTGGGAGGTTGACGGCTCTGCTCCTAGCCCCGGGAAAGTCACCAACAATGCCCTGACCTTGACTACTTCGCCAGACGATGAGGGGTACAGAGTTGGGCTGACAGTGACAGCTTCCCTGGATGGCTATACGTCCTGGACCCGCAGTTACCTGACCGATCCGGTGGTCCTACCGAAAGTGCATGTGGTTTCCGCGGCGGTGTTGAGCACCACCCAACCGATTGTGGGTGAGTCGATCACTCTGCTCCCAGGCACCTATGACCCGACCAGCGCAACCGAAACCATCACATGGACCGTGACCGGGGGCAGTACCGGTAG
>JAIRXV010000437.1 GCA_031268115.1 Bifidobacteriaceae bacterium | reverse complement strand
CAACAATGGCCGATGGCGCCGGGCCCTACCCGCCCACGTATTCCCTCGGCACGTGAGCGGGAATCCCAGTGACAATCTCGTAGGCGATGGTCCCGGCAGCTCGGGCCCAGTCCTCTGCGGTCGGTTCGCCATCGTCCCCAGTGCCGAACAGGACCACGCGGTCACCGGCCTGACAGGCGGCGCCCGGGCCCAGCTCTGACACGAACTGGTCCATGCATAGCCGGCCCGCTACTCGACCGCGCCGCCCTGCCACCCACACCGGACCGGCGCCCGAGGCGCTCCTTGGCACGCCGTCGCCGTAACCAGCGCCCACTATCGCGAGCATCGTGTCTCTCGACGTGCGATAGGTCAGGCCGTACGAGACCCCCTGCCCCGCCGAAACGTTCTTGACCAGTGTCAACGTCGATTCCAAACGCATCGCCGGTCGCAGTCCCAGGTCTGCGGCGCTGGCCAGATCCGGGATCGGGCTCAGGCCGTACATCGCCAAACCGGGGCGTATCAGGTCCCAGTTGGCGCCGGCATCGGTCAACAGGGCCGCCGAATTCGCCAGGTGCCGCACCTCGAAACACGCGCCGCGGGCCTCTGCCGTCTCAACCGCCCACGCGAAGGCGTCTTTCTGCGCCTGGATGGACGGATGGCCCGGCTGGTCCGCGCACGCAAAGTGGGACCAGCAACCCACCAGTTCAAGCGCGTCCTCTGCGGCCAGCGCCATGTCCACAGTCCGGATCCAGGACGCTGGCGGCACTCCCGCGCGCCCCATCCCGGTGTCGGTTTTCAAATGAATCCGCGCCCGGCTGGCGGTGTGCCGCGCGGCCGCCGCGATCGCTTCAAGTGCCCAAGGCGCCGACACACCAAGGTCGATCTGCGCTTCTATCGCCTGCGCAAACGCCGTTTCCGGAGTATAGATCCAGCTCAGCATCCGTCCGCCGCCGATGGCGGCCCTCACCCTCAGCGCCTCCGTCACCTGAGCCACGCCCACCCATGTGGCTCCGCCCGCGAGCGCCGCCAAGGCGCAGGGCACGGCGCCATGGCCGTATCCATTCGCTTTGACCACCGCCATGACCGCTGTCCCGTGAGAACGCTGAACCAGGGTAGCCATGTTGGAGCGGATCGCGTTAAGGTCGATGATCGCCCGGGTAGGGAAGCCGTTCACGGCGTTCATCGTTCCAGACTCTGAGGCCGCCGGGACAGGGCCCGCGCCCTCAGGACGGTGGCAGCTTCACCGCAGCGCTTGGCGCCAACCTCTAACGCCCGAGCAGGTCAGCGATGGTAGCCGGCAGCGCGTTCACCACGTCCATCGCGGCGATTGGGTTGCCGATTCGCTGACGCCGGCTCGCTTCGCACAGACCTGCGGCCTAACAGGCCGCGCGCCCGTGGACCATCGCCGCCATCGCCGCCAGTTCCACCGGCAACTCCGGGGAGATCGACACGCTCGGACCGTGCCCGGCGAGCAGCACCCCGAGAAGGCCAGTCAGCACGTCACCGGTGCCGGCGGTCGCTAGCCAGGGGACGCCATCGTCCTGGACATAGAGTGAGGCCGTTTGGCCCGCGACCACGGTGGCGGGCCCTTTGAGCAGCACGGTCCCGCCCAGCATCTCGGCGCCCATTTTGGCGTAGCGGGCCGGATCGCGTTCGATGGCGGAGCGTTCCACTGCCATACCGCGGTCCGTCAGGAGCATCGCCAATTCTCCCGCGTGCGGGGTCAATATGATCCACGGGTCCAGGCGCTGAGCGGTCAATTGCGCGAATCCGCCAGCGTCGATCACGGCCGGCACTCGCTCGGCCCGCGCCCAATCGAGCGCCCGCCGGATGCGATCGAGCTGGTCGTCCGCGCCCGCCGCCACCCCCGGCCCGAGGGCCCACGCGTCCACGCGTCCACCGCCGGGCACCACCTCAGGGCGTCGCGACAGAACCCGTTCCACGGCGGTAGGCGGCCCAAGGTACCGGACCATGCCCACGCCACCGGCCACGGCGGCGCTGGTCGCGAGCACCGCCGCACCCGGGTAGGTCTCCGACCCGGCCACCACTCCGAGAACACCTCGGGTGTACTTTTGGTCCGTTCGGCGCGGCACGGGCCACAGGTCCAGAACATCGCCTTCTTCTAGGGACTTCGCGAGCGGCTCGTGCGCGATGCGGTGCAGCGATTCGGTCAGGCCGATGTCGATGAGTTCGATTCGCCCAAACATCGCGGACGCTGGCGGCAGTAAACCCGCCGGTTTGTGGGCGCCAAACGTCACCGTGACATCGGCGGGTAGGACGGGACCGTGGACCGAGCCGTCGTCCACTCCCACACCGCTGGGCAGGTCAATGGCTACCACCAGCGGCCGGTCGGCTTGCTTGTAACGCGCGGGAGCGCTCAGCCCGGCCTCGACCGATAGCGTGGTAACGAGCCCGGCGGCGTGCCCAGAAAGGGCGCCCCTCGCGCCGATCCCAAGCAACCCATCGACGATGGCGTCCGCCCGGCGGGCCTCTGAAGCAACCTCTTCAATAGCGATGGGGACGCCCGGGCCGGACTCGACCACAGTGCACATGCGCCCGCCGGCGGACTCGAACGCTTGGCGCCCTTCCTCGTGGCAGCGGGTGGATGCGGCAACGGCAGTCACCGCGAGGCCCCGGCGAGCGAGGTGCGCCCCGGCGTGGAGAGCGTCGCCGCCGTTGTTTCCTGCTCCCACAAGCAACAACACCCGGGCCCCGGACGCGTGCCCGCGGCGTGCGCGCAGCTCACGCAGGACGGCCGTGGCCGCCCCCATGGCCGCTGCCTGCATGAGGCTGCCCGGCCTCACGGCAGCCATGAGATCCTGTTCGGCTGCCGAAATATGCGCAGCCGTGTACGTCGAGATCAAGTCACTCACCCTCCACAATCGTCAGAGTTACCAAGGCCTTGCCGCAGGCCATTCTGCGGCGAGGACCACGAACAAGGGCGTTCGTGGCAGTTTAACCGACTCGACCGTCCCGCGCGGGTGTCGCACGTCCCATGCCCGTGCCAAGGGACGGCGAAGCAAGCACAGGAATCCGCCGGAACGGGCGCGGCCGCCCTCACGCGGAAGCCCGAGTCGACCGGGTCGGTCGCCCGGGACTCCGGGGCAGTAGGACGATAGCGCCAGCACGTCTACACGGTTGGGCGCGGCCATCCTTTCGATCCCTTCAACGGGCGTCACCCTTCATCACCCTTCAGCGATGACAATCGCGCTGGCTAGGCCCGCGTCGTGGGAAAGGGACAGGTGAAGGTGAACGACGCCAAGCTCTCGGCAGCGAGCCGCCACACCATCGCACACTTCCAGGTGGGGCCGCCCACTGGGTCCGCGCACCACCTCGGCGTCCCGCCAAGACAAATCGCCAGGGTTGCCCAGCGCTTTAGCCAGCGCCTCCTTGGCGGCAAATCGCCCAGCCAACGATTCTGACCCCAGGAGCGCTTCCGCCGGAGTGAACAGACGCTGGGTAAGACGCGGTGCCAGCGCCAGATGGCGCGTAAGGCGCATCACATCTACGATGTCGATCCCCACCCCGACAATCACACCGTCACCTCCGTCGCCCGTTCAAGCGCACCAACCGTATCAGCGCAAGGCGTTGACCAGTTGAAACGCAGCGGCCGGTTGTTTCGGTGCTCGAAGCCGGTGCCGTTCCCAACCCCAACGCGCCGCAGCCGCGCACCGCCCAGCCGCACCCCCCTC
>JAIRXV010000434.1 GCA_031268115.1 Bifidobacteriaceae bacterium | reverse complement strand
TCTGCGGTTCTTCTTCGGTCGCCTAGAGGCGGACAGCGATTGGACGGACCGGTTGGTCGCAGCGTTCCGAAGGGATTTCGGCGGGAGCCTGTAGGGGGCCGGCTACGAGGCGGCCGCCTATGGGCCGCCAGCGGCGTGGGTCGACCCCCGGCCAGGTGGCGGCGCCAGACGGTCCACTGTCGAAGCGGGAGACACGACTCACCGAGGCGGGCCACGGTCCGGTAACTATTGACAATCGATAGATCAACATCGATACTCGATAGATGAATCGGCGTTTGATCCTCTGGCTTCGGGTCCTCCTGGTCTTCATTTGGACAGGCACCCTTGTCCTGCAAGGTCTGATCATCCCGTCCGGCGCGTTCGAGACCGCTCGTGCGGCGCCCGAGTTTGCCTACTTGGCCGTGCCGTACACCGCGTGCGCCATCGTCGCGATCGGGTGCTGGGAGGCGGTGTTGGTGGCACTTTGGGCCCTGGTGACGATGACGGCCCACGGCACGGTCTTTTCACCTCGGGCCTTCCGGTGGGTGGACACGATGGCGGTGGCGGGTGCGACCGCCACCGTGACGTGTCTGGGGGTGAGCGTCCACGCCATCGGCTTCACGGATGTCGGTCCGTTGACGGTGCTCCTCTTCCTCGTCGGTACCGTCTTCGCTAGCGGGGCGTTCACGCTGCTGATGCTCGTGATGCGGCGTCTGCTGCGCTCGGCCGTGGCGATGCGCGACGAGCTGGCCGAGGTGGTGTGATGCCAATCGAGGTGAACCTCGACGTCTTGTTGGCGCAGCGCAAGATGTCGGTGGCGCAGTTCGCTAAGGCCGTCGGGATCACCCCGGCCAACGTCGCGGTCCTCAAGAACGGCCGGGCCAAAGCGGTGCGCTTCTCCACCCTCGAAGCCATTTGCCGCGCGTTGCGCTGCCAACCCGGCGACATCCTCACCTACGCGCCGGACCCCACCCAGCAGTGACATCACGCCCACCCGGAGGGACGCAGATTTTGGCAACCCAGATGTTGTGTATTATGGGTGGGCCACTGCGGACATGGGGTGTGAGAGGAGGCGGGCGTGGAGGAAGCCGGTGGCGCGGGTACCCGCGCGGAGATCCTCTCACTGATTGTTGCTGACGGCCCTATCACCGCGCTGGACCTCGCAGATCGCCTAGGTCTCGCGGCCGCGGGTGTGCGTCGGCATCTTTCGTGTTTGCTCGCCGCCGGTCAAATCGAGGACCACGAGGTGCCGGTCGCGGAACGCGGGCGGGGCCGGCCTTCGCGGCATTTCGTGGCAACGGATCGGGCGCATACGGCGCTGGCATCCGGCGGCGATGCGTTGGCCGTGGAACTCCTCGGCTACCTCGCGGAGATGGTAGGGGACCAGGCATTGCGCGATTTCGCCGCTGCGCGGGCGCGCGATTTCGAGGAGCGCTACGCCGCGAGCGTCGCCACCGCCGGGCCCGGTGTTGCGGCGCGTGCGAGGGCCTTGGTGGCCGCGCTCACCCGCGATGGCTATGCTGCCTCACTGCGCCCGGGCCCCCGGGCGCCTTCGATGCAGCTCTGCCAGGGGCATTGCCCGGTCCAGGCTGTTGCCCGCCACTTCCCGCAATTGTGCGAGGAAGAGACGGCCGCGATCTCCCGAATGTTGGGAGTCCACGTGCAGCGGTTGGCCACCCTGGCCAGCGGCGAGCACGTATGCACCACCTGCGTACCGCTCGCCCCCGCCGCGTCGGGGCCCACCGCCCAACGCCAGCCCGCAACGCAAGGAGCCTGAATGACCGCCGAATCGCTCGGTCAGGAGCCACTGACTCAGGAGCCACTGAATCAAGAGCCACTGACTCAGGAGCCACTGACTCAGGAAGCACTGAGTCAGTCCGAGACCATCGCCTCGATCGGCGCCTATTCCTATGGTTGGCATGATTCGGACGATGCCGGCAGGAACGCCCGTAGGGGCCTGAATGCGGATGTGGTGCGTCAGATTTCTGCGATCAAGGATGAGCCCGGCTGGATGACGGACCTGCGTTTGACGGCTTTGGATTTGTTTGCCCGTAAGCCGATGCCGGCGTGGGGCCCGGACTTGAGTGGGGTGGACTTCGATCGGATCAAGTACTATGTGCGCCCCACAGATAGGCCCGCCACCTCGTGGGATGCCTTGCCGGACGATATCAAGCGCACTTATGATCGTTTGGGTATCCCCGAGGCGGAGAAGCAGCGGCTTGTGGCGGGGGTTGCCGCACAGTACGAATCCGAGGTCGTCTATCACCAAATCCGCGACGACCTGACTAAACAGGGTGTGGTTTTTCTCGACACGGATACGGCGTTGAAGGAACACGAAGATGTGTTCCGCCGGTACTTTGGAACGGTTGTGGCGCCGGGGGACAATAAGTTCGCATCCCTCAATACGGCTGTGTGGTCTGGCGGATCGTTCATCTATGTGCCGCCGGGCGTTCACGTCGAAATCCCGCTGCAGGCGTATTTCCGAATCAACACGGAGAACATGGGCCAATTCGAGCGGACGCTCATTATCGCCGACGAGGGCTCTTATGTTCACTATGTGGAAGGGTGTACTGCGCCGATCTATTCTTCGGATTCGCTCCACACGGCCGTAGTGGAGATCATCGTGGGTCGGGGTGCCCGTGTCCGCTACACCACCGTCCAGAATTGGTCCACGAACGTCTACAACCTCGTGACCAAGAGAACCACTGTGGCTGAGGGCGGCACCATGGAATGGGTGGATGGGAACATCGGTTCTAAGGTGTCGATGAAATATCCCGCTTGCATCCTTCTGGGACGCGGCGCCCGAGGTGAGACGCTATCGATCGCGTTTGCTGGCGAAGGTCAGCATCAAGATACGGGCGCCAAGATGGTCCACGCTGCTCCCGATACGTCATCGTCCATTGTGTCTAAGTCCATTTCGCGGGGTGGTGGGCGGACCTCATATCGTGGCCTGGTGAAGGTCAGCGAAGGCGCCGAGAACTCCAAATCCAATGTCCTTTGCGATGCCCTGTTGGTGGACCAGATATCCCGCTCCGACACCTACCCGTATGTGGATGTCCGCGAAGACGATGTGCATATGGGCCACGAGGCCACGGTGTCGAAGGTCTCAGAAGAGCAGTTGTTCTACCTCATGTCGCGGGGCCTCGGCGAACAAGAGGCGATGGCAATGATTGTGCGCGGATTCATCGAACCTATAGCCCGGGAATTGCCGATGGAATATGCGCTGGAATTGAATCGGCTCATCGAATTGCAAATGGAAGGATCGGTGGGTTGATGGGGATCGGCACGCAGTCGGGATCGCGCGCGGACCGGCCTACCAGCTACGATCTGGCCGCTTTCGCACCGGTGACCGGCGCGGAGGAGGAGTGGCGGTTCACCCCGGTGGATCGTCTTCGCCTGCTGTTCGATACGGCGCCCACCTCGGCGGGAGTTGCCGTCACAGTGGAGATTCCCCCGGGCGGTGCCGGCGCATCCGTGGCCGTCGAACGAGTCTCCCGGTCCGATCCTCGGCTCGGCAAGACTATGCCGCCGTCCGACCGAGCGGCCGCGGCCGCGTGGGCGGGGTTCGATGAGGCGATTGTCGTGAGCGTGGCGGAGGGCGCCATCGTCCGTGGGTCGATTCGCGTGGGGGTGCGCGGCAAGGCGGGCGCGGCTGCGAGTGCCGCTCACATCTTGTTGGTGGCGGCGCCGAACTCGAAGGCCACCGTCCTGTTGGACTACACGGGCAGCGCCAACCTCACCGAAACCGTCGAGATTCACGTGGGGGAGGGCGCCGCCCTGCGCGTGCTGTCGATCTACGAGTGGGACTTGTCGACCGTCCATGCCGCATCGCATCGTGCGAAGCTCGCCAAAGACGCCGCCTTGACTCACGCGGCGGCCGCGTTGGGTGGGGGCGTTGTTCGCCTCACCCCAGATGTCGAATTCGCCGGGCCGGGCGGGACGGCCGAGCTGTTGGGGCTCTACCTGACCGATACGGGCCAACACCACGAGGCCCGCCTGTTTGTCGACCATGGCGCGCCGCACTGCACGTCCCGTGTGACGTACAAGGGGGCGCTCCACGGAGCCGGCGCACACACGGTGTGGGTCGGAGATGTGCTGATCCGCAAGAACGCGCAAGGCACCGACACGTACGAACAGAACCGCAACTTGGTGCTCGTGCGGGGGGCGCGCGCCGACTCGGTGCCTAACCTCGAAATCGAAACAGGCGAGATCGTTGGGGCGGGGCACGCTAGCGCCACCGGGCGGTTCGACGACGAACAGCTCTTCTACTTGCGTTCACGCGGGATAGACGCCGCCACGGCCCGCCGGCTCGTGGTTCACGGCTTCTTTGCCGCCCTGATCGGCCAATTCGGTGTCCCCGAAGTGGAGGAACGTTTGATTGCTTCCGTGGATCGGCGCCTGGAGGCGTCCCTGACGTAGCCCGGCGCGCGCTGGCCGCCCCTTATGAAACCCAAGGAGAACACGAATCGATGACTGTCCTGGATATCCGCGATCTGCACGTCAGCGTGGACACGGCTGAAGGTGCCAAACCGATCCTACGCGGCGTGGACTTGACCGTCCGCAGCGGAGAAACCCACGCCATTATGGGCCCCAACGGGTCGGGTAAGTCCACGTTGGCCTACTCGCTGGCGGGCCATCCGAAATATCGGGTGACCAGCGGTTCGGTGATATTGGACGGGCAAGACCTACTTGCCATGAGCGTGGACCAGCGGGCCAAGGCCGGGTTGTTCCTTGCCATGCAGTACCCGGTTGAGGTTCCCGGTGTGACCGTCTCGAATTTCCTACGCACGGCTAAGACCGCCATCGACGGCGAGGCCCCGCCGTTGCGTCGCTGGGTCAAGGATGTCCGGGTCGCGATGGAGGCTTTGCGTATGGATCCTCAGTTCGCGGAACGCTCAGTCAACGAAGGTTTTAGCGGCGGTGAAAAGAAACGCCACGAGATCTTGCAGATGGAATTGCTCCGGCCGCGGATCGCGATCCTAGACGAGACCGATTCCGGGCTGGATGTGGATGCCCTGCGGATCGTGGCCGAGGGCGTCAACCGCGCCAAGTCCACCACGGACCTGGGGGTGATGCTGATCACCCACTACACCCGGGTGTTGCAGTACATCCGTCCAGATTTTGTGCATGTGTTCGTGGCGGGCCGCATCGCGGAACAGGGCGGCCCGGAATTGGCGGACCGTTTGGAGGAGGAAGGCTATGACCGATTCGGCGCGTAACGGCGTTTGTTTGCCCGTGGACGATGCCGGCCCTCGCCTCCCGATGCGTTCGCCCCTAGCCGCCCATGGGCTTTGCGGGCCGGGCGGGTTGCCCGATTTGGGGGCGCCGCGCGAGCGCATCACTCCGGAAGAGGTCGCAAGGATTAGGCGAGATTTCCCGATCCTGGGTCGGGAGGTCCGCGAGGGGCGTGCGTTGGTGTACCTGGACACGGCCGCCACATCCCAGCGCCCGGAGTGTGTGATGGCCGCGATGCGATCGTTTGCCACCACCAGCTACGGGTCGGTTCATCGCGGCGCGCACCAACTGGCCGAGGAAGCGACCGATGCGTTCGAGGAGGCCCGAGCCAGGGTCGCGCGGTTCTTCGGTGCGGACCCAGGGGGTGTGGTGTTCACCTCGGGCAGCACGGCGGCGCTCAACCTGGTGGCGTTGGCGTTGGGTGAAGTGGCCGAGGGTGGGGTGGGTGCGGCATCGTCCAGGGTTCCTGTCCTCAAACCCGGGGACCGAATCTTGGTGACT
>JAIRXV010000377.1 GCA_031268115.1 Bifidobacteriaceae bacterium | reverse complement strand
CCCGCCACGCCGCCACCCGTCCACACCCGAGCCGAGAGCGTCGGCCGTGCTTGACGTCTACCCGTGTCTACTGCCCGGACACAGAGCGACGACCAGCGGTAACGCTGGTCGGCATGGCTGGGGCGGCGCCCAAGGGCGCCGCCCCAGACGCACTACTGGACGTTGAAGCCGTTCTCGTTGCCGTACGCCACGAGGTCCTCCTGCCAGGACGCGTAGGCGTCGGTCAGGGTGCCGGAGCCGGAGAATGGACCGGCCATCTTGTCCCCGAAAACGGAGTTGGCGTAGACCTGGAAGGGCAGGTAGCTCCATCCGGGCAGAACGTCTGCCGCCGCCTGGCCGAGGATCTCGTTGTAGGCCTGCCCACCGAAATAGTCATCGGTGTAGGCGAGGAAATCGGCGTCTTCCAGATCTGCCGTCCGGGACGGGAAGTTGCCGCCCGCAATGCGGATCGGTGCGCCTTCGCCCGCACTGGTGAACTCCAGGAAGCGGTAGGCCGCCTCCCTATTCTCCGAGGACGCCAGGATCGCCAAGGACGAACCGCCATTCTCGGAATTGGCGCTAGACCCGGCCTCTGGTACCGGCATGGCGGCAACGCGGAAGTTCCCCGACGCTTCGGGGGCGGAACCGATGAGGTTCGCGGGCATCCAGGCGCCAGTCATCAGGCTCGCCAAAGTCCCGTCGCCAAGTCCCTTGAACCAATCGTCCGACCAGCTGCCGACGGTCGTGTTGATCAGATCCTCGTCGATCATCTTCTGCCAGAACTCCGCGAACGATGTCACACCCGCATCGCCCAAATCGATGGCGATCGAATCGGAACCGACCTCGAACGGATGTCCGCCGGCCAGCCACATCATTGAGGTGGCCAGACCCGCGTCCCCGTTGTCCGAGGTGATGTAGTAGTTCTCGCCCAACGCCCGAACCTTCTGGGCGGCTTCGTAGAACTCGTCCCACGTGGCCGGGGGTTCGCTCACACCGGCCTCATCGAACGTGTCCTTGTTGTAGAACAGCGCCATCGGTCCCGAGTCCACCGGCAACCCGTAGACCGACCCGGAGTTCGACATGGTGACGGCATTCCAGGTACCCGGCGTGAAGGTATCGGCCAGCGCATCCGCGCCGAATTCGGTCAAGTCGGCAAGATACTCCGGCAAAGCGTATTGGGCGACTGCGTAGTACTCGACTTGAGAGATATCCGGGCCACCCGATCCCGCAGCTATGGCATTGTCTAGCTTGGTGTACGTGTCCCCGGCTCCCCCAACGTTTTGAAGGTCTACCTTAATATCCGGGTTGGCGGCCTCGAACGCCGGGACCACGTCTTCCAGAGTCGGCTCCCACGCCCAAACCGTTATCGTGGTCTGCTCACCGGTCTCGGCGTCTTCCGTGCCCGACTCCGTGTCATCGCCGGCCGTTGTTTCTTCGCCGGCCGATGACGTTGCCGGGTCGGAGCTTTCTTCGGTGGTTGGACTATCATTCGAGCACGCCGATATGACGACGGTCATGGCCAGTGCTGTCAATGTGGCCACCAGGGACTTGCGGACTTTCTTCATGAGTCTCCTCGCTTCCTTGCGTTTGATTCCTTATTTGGCTGAATGGGCTTTTCTCGGACGGTTTGATTGACGGTGTGCCACACGAACCTATTCCTTTACGCTGCCAGCGGCTAGCCCGGCCTGCCAGTAGCGCTGAAGGAACAAGAATGCGACGATTAGTGGAATTATGGTCAGCAGCGAGCCAGTCAGAATGACATTCTGGAGCGGATTCTGGCCACCTGCGGCGGAATAGGTTTGGAGTTTGATATCGTTGAGGCCAGTTGTCAATGGCTTCCATTTCTCCGAGGTCAACATGATGAGTGGAAGAAAGTAGTTGTTCCACGTCGCGACTATTGTGAACAGAGCAACCGTGACGATCCCGGGGGCCAGCATCGGCACGGAGATGCGCGCGAACGTTCGCAACTCCCCAGACCCGTCTACACGTGCGGCCTCGATGAGTTCGGTGGGAACGGCCTGATCGGAAAACACCCACATGAGGTAGAACCCGAACGGCGTGATCAAGCAGGGGATTATTACGGCCCATGGTGTATTGACTACACCGACGCGGGTGAACAGCAAGAACAGGGGCACCGTCAGGGCGGTCGATGGGACTGCGATGGCGCCCATCACCACTCCAAGCACTATCCTTCGGCCGGGGAAGCGATACTTCGCCAGACCGTACCCTCCCAGCGCCGCCAGCAATGTCGCCCCGCCGGCACCGACCACGACATACATGACAGTGTTGAGTAGCCATCGGCCGAAGATGCCGTCGTGATACGCGAACGTTTGGGCCACGTTGTCGAACAGGGCGAAAGAGTGCCCGAACGCGAATCCGAACGTCGAGACGTAGTCGCGCTGAGTCTTGGTGGCATTGATCGCCAACCAAACCAACGGGAACAGGGAGTACAACACAAACACCCCGGTCAGCACCGTGAACGCGGCCGACTTGCGGGGCCGGCGTGGGCCGCCCGAATCCGAGCGCCTGGGGCGAAGCCCAGACGGGGGGCCGCTCATCTCGATCCATCCTGTCTAATGCCACGCAACTGCACGATGTAGGCCACTAGCACAGTGACCAAACCCATGACGATGGCCAAGGCCGCCGAATAGTTCGGGTTGTGCGCGTTGAAGGCCAACTGGAAGGCGTAGAAGTTGGGTGTGAAGTAGGTGGTGATCGAGTTGGAGGACATCTGCTGCAGAACATTGGGCTCGTTGAACAATTGAAATGTTCCGATGATGGAGAAGATCAGTGCCACGGCCAACGAGCCGCGCATGGCTGGGAGCTTGATCGCCTTGACGATGGCCCATTCGCCGGCGCCATCGATGACCGCGGCCTCGTAGAGCGTCGCTGGGATAGTTTTCAGGGCGGAGTAGAGAATCAACATGTTGTACCCGACGTATTCCCATGTGACGATGTTTCCGATGGCGGCCAGTACCAACGATGGAGAGAATGGGTTGATAGACAGACCTAACGCGCTGTTGACCGACGCCATCACGCCGTATCGAGTCCCGTACAAAAAGCCCCACATCAGTGTTGCGACAACTGCGGGAATCGCATAGGGAAGGAACACTGAGACCCTGAAGAACGCTGCTGCGTGAAGACGTCCAGAATCGATGGCAAGGGCGAGGAACGCGGAGATCGTCAACATTATCGGCACCTGGATCGCTAGAAACAAGCTGACGCGACCGAGGGCGGACCAGAAGTTCGGATCGGCGAAGAGCTTGGCGAAGTTGTCGAAGGCCACGAACTCGGTCCCCTGAACCTTGCCCCAAACCATTTTCGGTTGAAACAGACTGAGAAAGATGGCGTAGACCAGTGGCGCGATGAAGACGATGACGAAGAAGAAGCTGAAGGGGCCCACAAACAGCCAGCCCCGCCAATTGCGACGCCGCCCGCGGGTGGCGCGCGGCGCGCGGACTGACGATCCCGGGGAAGCGGTCCGTGCTGCGGCAGTCGCCATCGTCGGCCTCACTGCTCCGTTGGGCCGAGGTCGGGCCAAGCCACGAACCGGAGTTCAGGGCCGGAGCAGGACGCCAACTCCAACAAGCGGATGTCGTTGTCCACCGCGCGAACCAGCGGCCCAGGCACGTATAGCGTGCGGGTTGGCCCGGCGTTCCAGTACCGCCCAAGGAAGAAGCCGTTCAACCAGACCAGCCCGTGGCCCCAACCCGTTGTGTCCAGGTAGAGGTCGGCGCCGACCGGCGCGTCGAACCGTCCACTGGCAAATAGCGGGCCAGAAACTGGGCGGCCGGCCTCCAGGTCCGGTCCCCTGAGCAAGGGACCGGACCTGAGGCGGTCAAGGTCGAGCGCACGCGCCTCCCACGCCCGTACCTCCCGCGTCGCGGTGCGCGCCGGTGCGACGAGTCCCTTCGTCTCGCCGAGGCGCCGCCCGTAGTCCACCCGACCGAGGTCCTCCACCAGGAGGAGCGCCGTACCCTCTTCGCCGGGAGGCAGCGGCACTACCGCTCCGGTGCCGTGACGGTACATGACGCCAGTCGGTCGGCCGTTGACCCAGGTAAACGCCATGTCGCGGACCTCTGCGAAGCCGAGTGCGTCATCGTCCGGCCGCACTGCGGCGCGGTACCACACAAACTGGGCCGCCGGATCGACCTCCTCCATGGTCGGAAGGCGGTCGAAACGGCGCCACCCCTCGTTATCCTCGCCCGGTTCGCTCCCCCCAATCAGTTCCGGCAGGTCCAATGCGCGTCGCAGCGGCACGGTGAAGGTGGGCGCGGCGGGCCGTGGCGGAGGGTCCTGCTCGGGCACGGAGGCGTGGCGGGCGATCGCCGCCTTGAAGGCTCCGAATTTGGGGCCGGGATGACCGTCTTCCCCGAGCGGCGCGTCGTAATCGTAGGAGGTGGCGATCGGTGCGTAGATGCCCTTGTGGTTGGCGCCGTTCGTGAGACCGAAGTTGGTCCCGCCATGGAACATGTAGACGCTGAAGGACGCACCCAGTTCCATCATCTCGCTCAGGCCCTCAGCGGCAGGAGCCGCATCGGTGATGTGATGCGCGGAGCCCCAAGAATCGAACCAGCCGATCCAGTACTCCATACACATGAGCGGGCCGGCGGGTTGATGGCGCCGCAGCACGGCCAGACGCTCGGCGGCACGAGAACCGAAGGTGACCGTGCTCAGGAGTTCGGGCAGGCCACCCCTTTCCAGCTGTCCGTCAGATGCCTGGTCGCAAGTCACCATGGGGACCGCGATGCCGCGCTCCGCCACCATGTCCGCCAACGCGCGCAAGTAGGAGGGATCGTCGCCGAAGGCCCCGTACTCATTCTCGATCTGTACCAGAATCACGGGCCCGCCTTTTGTCACCTGGCGCTCAGCGACGACGGGCAGCAGCGCATCGAAGTACTGCGCTACCCGCGCGAGGAACGGGGCGTTGTTGGTGCGGACGGCCATATTCGGATCGGCGGCCAGCCAGGCGGGAAGGCCCCCACCGGCCCATTCGGCGCAGATGTACGGACCCGGGCGGACGATGGCGTACATCCCCGCCGCCCGCACCAGGTCCAGGAAGGCCCCCAGATCGTGCCAGCCGTCGAGGCGGAACTCGCCAGGGCGGGGAGCGTGCCAGTTCCACGGCACATAGGTCTCGATTGCGTTGAGTCCCATGAGCTTGGCCTTGGCGATGCGATCTTCCCATTGACCTGGGTGAACGCGGAAGTAGTGAAGGGCGCCGGCCCTAATCTGAAACGGCTCGCCGTCAAGCAGGAAGGCGTCGAAACCTACCGAGAATGACGGCATCGTTACCTCCTTGGGACCGGGCAAACGGCGGGGCGCCGGGCCACGCTGATGTTTACGTAAACATCGCAATGGTCACGTTGCCACAGCCCAGGCTCTGTGTCAAGCTCGTGGCGTGCCACCCGAGTCACGTTCACCCTCCCCCGCGTCGCGCGCCCCCCGCTCGTGCCCGTCCATCGGCGATGTTGCCCGCCTCGCCGGGGTTTCCGCCCAAACCGTCTCCCGAGTCTCAACGGGGGCCGATGTCGTTCGACCCGAGACACGCAAACGCGTCCTAGACGCCATGAACACCCTCGGCTACTCCCCCAACACAGCGGCCAGGGCGCTACGGTCCGGCAACTTCCAGATGATCGGCGTGATCGCCCACCGCCTCGCCCGGACGGGAGAGTTTCGCACCATCGAGGCCGTCGCGGACGCGGCGATGCGAGAGTCCTACACCGTGACTCTGCTCGACATCGAGACCACATCTTCGACGGGCCTTTCCGCCGCCGTTGCCCGATTGCGCCACCAAGCTATCGACGGCCTGGTGATCATTCGCGCCGAAATGGATACCCCAAGCAAGCTGGTCCTACCACCGGATCTCCCGGTCGTGGTCTCCGACTCCCGCTTCCTTGGCACCAAACCCGCCGTCGGCACCGACCAAGTAGCGGCCGCCGCCGCCGCCATCGACCACCTGTTCAGCCTCGGCCATCGCACCATTCACCACCTCGCCGGGCCGTCCGATTCCGACCCGGCCGAAATGCGCGTTGCCACCTGGCGGCGCAAACTAGCCGAGGCCGGCCACAACGTGCCGCCCTTGTTCCGCGGGGATTGGTCCGCGGCCTCCGGCTACCGAGAGGGCCAGCGCATCGCCGCGACGAAAGGCGTGACGGCGGTCTTCGCCGCTAACGACGAGATGGCCGCAGGGTTGATGCGCGCCCTTCACGAACACGGCCTGGACGTACCCGGAGACGTTTCGGTAGTTGGGGTCGATGGCGTAGACCTGGCCGAATACCTTTGGCCGCCCTTGACCACCGTTGCCCAGGATTTCACGATGATCGGAAACGAGTTGGTTGCCCTGCTGCTGCGTCAGATTCGCGAGGGAGTATCGGCGGTCGATGAGCAAGTCAAGGTTCCGGCCACACTGATCCAGCGATCCAGCACCGCTCCCCCAAACCCAGCGCGCCTGCTCCGCTGAAGACCGCTGGCCGGGTGCGGGTGCGGGTGCGGGGTCCGCTAGGGAGTTTGCGCCTCCCGCTATGTCGGGTCACGGTTCGCTCCCGTGGGGCCGGGTGCGGGGTCCGCTAGACCTGGTTATGGCTCCCACAGGCCTCGGTTCGTGGTTGCTACTGCCGCAGCGCCGGCGGCCAAGGCCGCCCGAACGTCCTCGCGGTCCACAATCAACCCCCCCGCGATGATCGGGAGTTTGACTTCCTCGCGTAGCCACCTGATGACCCGGGGTATGCAGCCGGGTAGAACCTCGATGAAGTCGGCTCCGGACAGTGCCGTCTGCTGTTCGACGCGGCGGTAGGCCCTGGACTCAACCAGAAAGAAGCGGTGGCCGCCGATCAGCCCATGGTCCCGGGCGGCCTTGACCATGGCGGTCTTGGCGGAGACTATGCCATCGGCGGCAGTGTGGCCGGCCAGGTATTCGATCACCACGGGCCGCCCCGCGAAACCCTCCAGCAAATCGACATCCACGAAACAAATCCGTCCCGCGGACTTGACCTGATCGATGGTGGCTTCAAGGTCCAACAAGGAGCCGTAAAGCAAGAAAACCACACGCGCAGAGGTGTCGAGGGCGGCCAAGAGATCCGCTTCGTCCTTAACGGAGCTGATGGTGCGGGCGCGGGCGTTCGCCTGAGACAGCTGCGCCATCGTTGCCCGCGCCGGGTGCGATGGGTGCGATGGAAGGGCGCCCTCCACCGCAATACCCGAAGCCTTGATGTTGCCGGGGGATGACGCCTGGTGCTGTTGGCGTTCAACGCGCATTGGTCAACGATAACCCCACTTGACGCCTTCCGCCGCCACACCCCCCTGACCCGTTCGCGTCCCTGCGAGCGTCTCCCGGCGGGCCGAGCGATGGCCCGGCCCGGGCAATTGGGTCGGGTGCGAGGCGCCGCGCGGCAGTCGGTGTCTGAGCTGGGGACTTGACGGGCTGTGTCGGGTGCTGCTAGTTTACCCGTTGGTCGCTTGTTCGCTTCCACTGACCGTTGGGCGCGCAGCGAGCAGGCTGGCCATACGTGTTTCGCCCTTTTATCCCTACGACCCCCACTGTTACGTGTGGGGAATCCTTGTTGGTTCC
>JAIRXV010000331.1 GCA_031268115.1 Bifidobacteriaceae bacterium | reverse complement strand
TCCTCGCCGGACGGATTGTCGCGTACAGGACTGAGAACGGTCCCTTTGCCGACGTGGCGGCGTTGACGGACGTACCCGGTATCGGTGCCGCGATCCTGGACTCGGTGGAGGGCCTGGTTGGGGTGAAATGACCGACGGGGCCGCAGCGGAGCTGGACAGTTCCCCCATTCGGACCGACGATCCCGGGACGCTGGACCTTCGCCTCATCATCCCGGCCGCCGCGGCCTGGCTGGCGGCCGGACTGGCCCTGGCCGCACCGCCCAGTTTGGCCTTCGGGATCGGAGCTGGTTTGGGCGTGTTCGCGCTGATAGGAGCGCTGGGCGGGTGTCTTGGGGGTACGGCCAGGTCCGGCGGTGGGCGCGCCACCTGGCCGGTCTTCGGATCGGCTCCGCACCGGGCTCACCCGGATGCGCCTGGGCACGGCCGCGCTCGGGCAAGCCCGCGCAAGCCCTGCCGCTTGGGCGCGGCCGCGCTCAGCCTCGGTGCGGCTGCGTCAACACCGGCCCAACCGTCCCGCCAGCCCCGCCGCTTGGGCGCGGCCGCGCTCAGCCTCGGTGCGGCCGGGCTCGCCTTGGCCTCCTTGGGAACCCAGGGCTCGCTCGTTCGGACGGCACCCCTGGTCGATGCCGCAACAGCCGGCAACGCGGTCCGCGTCGAGTTTTCGGTCGAATCGGCTCCCAGCTCCCTCGGGCCGTCGAGCTTCGGTGGGGGCGAGCGGATCGCCGTGGAGGGGTTGGCCCGCGAGGTGCGGATCGCGGACCAGGTCGCACCATCGCCGCCTGGAACGAGCCTAAGTGCGCGAGCCGCCGCGCGTAGCTACCTTCGGGTTGGTGGTCGGTCCGCGCGAGCGGTCGCGTTCTTGACCCTAGATGCCGTGTCCGGCGATCTCCGGCCCGCCGCCGACCGGGGAGGCAGCGACGTTCCCGCCGGCGTCCATTTGGGCGACGTTCTGGTTCTGCGGGGAAGGCCGGCAATCGCCGATCCCGCGGAAAGGGCCCGCATTGTCTTCCCCTCAGCTGTCATCGAGCGGGCGAGCCCACCGACCGGGTGGCGGGGCGTCGTCGCGAGGCTCCGAGCCGGCCTAACCGAGCGCGCCGCGGCGTTGCCAGGGGACGCCGGAGCCTTGGTGCCGGGTATGGCGATAGGCGACACCAGCGCGGTGCCTCAGGACCTCGACCAAGCGATGAAGGCCTCATCGCTCACCCATCTGACCGCCGTGAGCGGTGCGCATGTCGCGATTGTGCTGGGCGCGATCCTCGCCGTCAGTGCCGCGCTGCGGATACCCCGCGGGGGGCGAGCGCTGGTGGGCGCCGTCGGCCTGATCGGGTTCGCCGCCCTAGTTGGGCCAGCTCCGAGCGTCCTTCGGTCCGCGCTGATGGGTGGCGCGATTGTGCTGGGCCTGGCGCTAGGGCGGGGACGAGCCGCCCTCGGGGCCCTTGGCGGATCGGTGCTTTGCCTTATCGTCGCCGACCCGTGGATGTCGCGCGAATACGGCTTCGCCCTTTCGGTCGCGGCCACCGCGGGCCTGATCGTGGTCGCTCCCCGATGGCAGCGTTGGCTCGCGCGATACCTGCCCAAGGCGTTGGCGGCGGCGATAGCCGTACCCGCGGCCGCGCAGGCGGCGTGCGCTCCGATCATCGCGGCGTTTGCCGGTCAAGTGTCGCTGATTGGGGTTCTTGCGAACGCGGCGGCCGCTCCAGCGGTGCCGCTGGCCACGGCGAGTGGGGTGGCGGGGTGCCTCTTGGGGCCGCTGGGCGGTTGGCCGGCCGACGCTGCCCTGCGCTTGGCAGCGGTGGGGACAGGCTGGATAGCGCGAGTCGCTCGTTGGGGTGCGGCGCTTCCCGGGGCGGTCTTGCCGTGGCCCACGGGCGCATCGGGAGCGGCTGGTTTGGCGGTGGCCACGGTCATCGGGGTTGCCCTGGTGGGTGTCGCCGCCCGGACCAGACGACGCCGACAGGCGCTGGCGGTCGCGACGATCTGCGCGGTCTTGATCGCCTGGACACCGCTCGGCGCGAACACCCGCCGAGCGGTCAGCGCCTTGACGCAAACCGGTTGGGCACGGGACTGGGCGGTGGCGGTATGCGATGTGGGTCAAGGCGCGGCCGTGGCGATTCGTGCGGGCCCGTCCTCCGCCGTGCTAGTCGATGCTGGACCTGCGCGAGGAGGCGCCGACACATGCCTCGATGCCCTGGGAATCGACAACCTGGCCGCAGTGGTCCTGACCCATCTCCACGCGGATCACGTTGGCGGTCTTGGGGCCGCGATCCAGGGCCGGGCGCCCGGGACGATACTCGCACCCGTAGACTGCGGGCAGGGCGCCGCCCAAACCGATCTGCGCCAAGCCGCCCGAGATGCGCGGATCGTCCAGGTTTCGAGCCGCGACCGGGCGGGGCTCCCCGTCGAAGGCAGCGCCCAAGAGATCGCCTTCGAGGTCTTCCCGTCCGACCTCGACGCTCGGTGCCGCTCCGATGGCCCAGCCCGAACCGGGGAAGACAGCGTGGTGAACGATGCCTCGCTGACGGTGCATGCCACGGTCCGCGGCGTCGATGTGTGGGTGTTGGGGGATTTGGAGCTGTCTGGACAAGCCGCGCTGGCCCGGGCGCTGCCAAACTCGCGGATCGAACGGGGCAAGGTGTCCGTGACCGTAGTGGCCCACCACGGTTCGGCCAAACAGGACGAACGTCTGGCCGCGGCGTTGGCACCTGACATCGCGGCCTTCAGCGCCGGCATTGACAACGACTACGGGCACCCGACGCAAACGGCACTCGACTTATACGCCGAGGTGGGGGCCGCCATCGTCCGCACGGATCGCGACGGACACCTGGCCGTGCGGGCCGACGGAACGGTGTGGGGATCCAGGGCAAACGGCCCCAGCGGCTGAGGCCGGGCCGCCGGCCCCCTTAGGAAGGCGAAGGGCCGGCCGACGCCTGCGTCAGGCGGCGAGGCCGACCCCGGAACAGGTCAAACACGGCACCCGGCATCCAGGCGTCACTGCTCCCACCACCGCCCTAGACTGGGGCGATGCCCTTGCGTTTCGCTCCCTCGATCCTCTCTGCCGACTTCGCGAATCTGGAGCGAGAACTGGGGCGGATCGCCTCGGCCGATTTGGTGCATGTGGACGTGATGGACCAGCACTTCGTACCGAATTTGACCATAGGCTTGCCGGTGCTGCGGCGGCTGGCGCAGGTTTCGCCGCTGCCCATCGACGCGCACCTGATGATCGAGGACCCGGATCGGTGGGCACCCGCCTATGCCGATGCCGGTGCGGCCTCGGTGACGTTTCACGCGGAGGCAGCAAAGGCCCCGGTTCGCCTCGCCCGCGAGTTGCGCCGCGAGGGGGTCAAGGTGGGAGTCGCCATCAACCCGGGCACGCCGGTGGCGTCAGTTGTGGACCTACTGGGCGAGATCGACATGCTGTTGGTGATGAGCGTCGAGCCCGGCTTTGGGGGCCAAACCTTCATTGAGCGGACGCTTGCCAAGGTTGCACAGGCCCGTGCGTTGCTGGAAACCACCGGCCTCGCGGTGGATATCCAAGTCGATGGGGGAGTTGACCCCACCACGGTTCGCGGTGTGGCCGATGCCGGAGCCACAGTCCTAGTGGCCGGCGCCGCCGTTTTTGCCACCCCAGACCCGGCGGCCGCCTTAGCCAACCTGAGGGCGTTGGCCACCGCCCAGGAGGCCGGCCGGTAAGGCAGCCGACAACTGCGTCAACAGGATAGGCGCAGACCGCACTGACCAGTTGAGACGCAGC
>JAIRXV010000208.1 GCA_031268115.1 Bifidobacteriaceae bacterium | reverse complement strand
TACCCCTGACCGGGATTCCCCGACCCTGGATAGCTTTGGCCCGAGTACCCCGACCCTGGGTGACTCTGCCCCGGGTACCCCTGGCCGGGATTCGGCGGCGCTGGATACCCTTGGCCGGCATACCCCTGCGCGTAATCCCCCGGCGGTACCTGCTCGCGCGGGGGTATCGCTGCCTGCCCGGCTAGGGGTCCGGGCGGGGGATAGCCGGGCGGTGGCGCATATGGGTCGGTGGGCGCCGCGCCTAGAGGTGTAGGCGCTTCGGCGCCAGTCCGCGGATCGAGTGGACCAGGGGGTGTGGTAGACAAGGCAGCTCCTTACGGTTGAAATTGAAAAGCATGGGGCCTTCGCCGCGAAGGGCAAAGGTCAGACGGTGGAGTCGCCGCGCGGGCCGCCATCGTCGGGTCCGACATCCGGGAAGTCGATGCCGAGTAGCTCCTCTTGGATTTGCAGCTGCCGGCGCCTAACCCGGGCGACGTCTTCGAGTACCACGTCCGAGGAATCGGCGGCAGTCTGCACAATCAGTGTGCCAGCCCCAAGGATCCGTTCGAGTAGCGTTCGCTCATAGGTGATCGCGTGGACCCGCGCAATCGGGATATCGCGTCCCTTGCGGCTGAAGACTCCCTCTCGGGAAATGAGGCGGTGGTTGGTCAACGTGTCGGTCCGGGCGAGCCAGCGGATGAAGGGGGCCACCGCCCACACGATGGCCACGCCGGCCGCGACCCCGACAACTATCCACGTCAACCACTCGGGGAGGGCCTTCGTATCGACGAGCGCAAACCACACGGCGATCCCGCCCAAGCAGACAACAAGGACCAGGAACGGGATGAACAGCACTTTCCAATGCGCATGAGCGTGAAAGATCACATATTCGCCGCGGGCAAGATCGTGAGTGTCGGGAGCCATAAGAACAAGTGTCCCACGGGTTGGATGGGGGGCCGTGGGCCAGCGCGTGTACGTGCTGGTCGCGTACGCCCGCCAAGATCTGCGAAGGTCGATCCCGCATGGACAGCCGGGCGTCGAGGGTGGGGCCGCGCGGATGCGGTGTTCGCCATCGTCGGCGTGCGGTGAGGCGAGCGGCGGATGGGACCCCTACAATATCGATTTGTGAACCCCGCGTCCGTCGTGGCCGAACCCGCGTCTCAACTCATAGCGCCGGCGCGCATTCCCGTGTTGGTGAGCTACTGCCAGGCCGACGATGACGCCGCTGAGGGCGCCTTGACGGCATTCCTTGCCGATGTGGTCGAGGAATACGAGGCATCGTTTGGCGAACGCCTTGAGTTGATCACCGAACGAGAGGCCCCGCCTTGGGGGCAACGCGACCCGTGGGGTGAGGCGTTGCGGGCCGGTGCGCCCCTTGTTGCCATGGTCAGCCCCATCTTCTCCGCTGACGCGGACAGGGTGGCTGAGGCCGTCGGGTTGTCTGGTGGAGGGCCAGACGATCCCACTGGCCGGGTGGTTCTGCTGCCGTGGGAACGGATCGAAGAACCGGTCGAAGAGGCGATCCCGACTATCAGCCGGATTCCACCCAACACGGAGAGCTACGCGGATGCCGTGCGAGGCGTGACGTACTGGGTGCGGGGCGTCATCGACTACCTCACCGAGCACCGGCCCGCCGAGGTGGAGCTGACCCGTGGTGAAACCCCGCATGCACCCGGCCATCCGTTGGGGCAGGAGTTGGCTTTTCAGGCCCGGCAATACTCCCGCCTGTCCGCGCAGATCCTCCGTAACGCCGACATCCTCGACGGCGTTACGATCGCGATCTTCGAAGGCTTTGAACGGGTGTTGGGTTCTCAATGGCTCGTCCTTGAGGTGCCGGGCGCCTGCGATCTCGCGGCGGAACTCGAACCGCACGTCGCCAACTCCAAAGCGGTGAGCCGGACCATGCTGCGTTCGTGGAAAGAGGCGCGGCGCATCCTGCGTCATATGCACGCCATGGCCGAGGACGCCGATTACCACCCCTACCGCGAACGCCTCAAAGCGATGCTGCGGGATTTGGCGGAGGCGCTCGATGTTCGCGTCGACGTCCAGACGCTCACCGAGTTGCAATTCGGCGCTGATGCTCGCGGTGATCTGCGTCCGGCGTTTCGGGCGCTGTTGCGCAACGCACATTCCCGCCAAAGGGTTCGCGCTGGAGTGCTGTCGTGCCTCGGGGCGGTGGGCGACCAAATCCCCGACCCAATCGACTTCCTCGGTTCGGAAGAAGTGCGGCCGCAGCGCAAACACGCCAAGAAGTCAGGCGCCGAGCGGGCCGGGTCAGGCTCAGAGGTACGCCAAACAGCGGGCACCGCCTGAACCTTCGGTCTTGAGGGCGCCGCGCGGTGTCGATCCGGACTTGAGGCCGGCCAGCCGACGGTGGTTTTGCGCGCGGCAAACGCGTAGGTAGCGCGATGTCGCCAAGCCGATCCCGGGAACAGCCCACGGCGTTTCACCGGGCATTAGACCCGTTGACCACCCCACGATCACTTCGGTCGGACCGGCCCACGGCGTTTCACCGCGCGATAGACCCGTAGACCGCCCCAGTCAGGCGGGCCAAATCGTGTGGCGCCAGCCCCACATCCAGCCCTCTTGCCCCGGCCGAAACATACATTCTGTCCAGTTCCTTCGCGCTGTGGTCGATCACGGTGCGAAGTTGATTCCGCTGTCCGACAGGGGAGATACCGCCTACCACATATCCGGTGGCGCGTTCGGCCTCGGCGATTTCCGCCATCGTCCCCTTCTTGCCCCCTAGCGCTGTGGCCAGCGCCTTCAGACTCAGCGAAGCGGTGACAGGGATGATACCCACCGCCAGCTCGCCGTCCACTTTGGCGACGAGTGTTTTGAAGATGTGTTCCGCTGGCAGACCGAGGGCGGCCGCGGCTTCCAGCCCGTATCCCAGCACCGCGCGTGGGTCGCGCCTGAAGGAATGCACCGTGTGGACGATGCCGGCCCTCCTCAAGGTAATGATCGCGGCGGTTCCGGCCGTTGCTGGGCTCTTGGGATTCACCCAAACTATTGTGCGAGCCTCGGCAAATCAGTCAAGCCGACGTGCCCCGCGAGGCCAAGGTGGCCGGAGTTATGTGCCTGGGATGGTCGTTGGATGCTCTTCCGCGGTGCTCGCCGCGGCATCCGCGGCGAGCCGCTCCCATTCTTCGAGGAGCGAGGAATCGACCCCGCGGACCACATCGCCCAGCCAGTCCACTATCTGGTCTAGTTCGTCCGTGGCGGCGGACGGGGGCACCGAGTCGCGTAGGGCGCGGTAGGCATCGGTCAGGTAGCGCAGAACCACGCCCTCAGAGCGAGCCAAATCGTAGCGGGAGATGAACTCGTTGAACGTCATCGCGCTCTCGCGCATCTCGCGGACCACGGACTTGGGGGACAGCTCGTAGTCCGCGACCCAAGGATGGGTGCGCTGGTAGATCGAGTAGGTGGCGTTGAGGAACTCGGCCAGCGGCTGGGGGTGCGTGATCTGGTCCAAGCGCGCCATGCGCTCGTTGTACTCGATCCCATCGGCCTTCATCGCGGCCACCGCGGCGGTCTTGGCTGCTTTCTCTTGGGCGATCAGCACCGCTCGCGGATTGTCCAGCGTCGCCTCGAAAACCGACACCGCATCCAGGGCGTAGTCGGGTTCGGTTGGGTCCAGCATGTCCAAGGCGGCCAGCGCGAACGGCGCCAACGGCTGATTCAGCGCGAAATCCGCTGGCAGGTCCACAACGAGGCGCACGCGCGGCGGGTCCGTGTGCGCGCCATCGTGCTGGACGATCCCGCCCGCCATCAGCGACCGGTAGATGCGCGCCGCCGCGCGCAGGTGGGGGTTGCGGGGCCGAGGCGGATCGTGGTTGTCGGTGAGCAGGCGGTAGGCGGTGGCCACGGGGTCGCCGCCGCGCGCGAGCAGCTGCAGGATCATCGCGGTGGTCACCCGGAATTGGCTGGTCAGCTGCTCGGGGACGGCATCGCGGAGGCGCTCAAAAGTCGACTCGGTCCAGTTGACCTGTCCCATGGGTGCCTTCTTGCGCACAATCTTGCGGCGTTTTCGCTGGTCGTCTCCGGCCCGCAGGAGGGCGCGTGAGTTTTCGATGACGTGCTCGGGTGCCTGGACTATTACGTCCCCCACCGTGTCGTAGCCGGCACGCCCCGCCCGGCCCGCGATCTGGTGGAATTCGCGGGCCGTCAAATGCCGCATGACCCGACCGTCGTATTTGACGAGCGAGGTGAGGACCACCGTCCGGATGGGCACGTTGATTCCAACGCCCAACGTATCCGTTCCACACACGACCGGAAGCAGGCCGGCTTGAGTCAGCCGTTCCACCAACCGGCGGTATTTGGGCAGCATGCCCGCGTGGTGTACGCCGATACCGTTGCGCAACAGTTTCGATAGGGTCCCGCCAAATCCCGGTCCGAACTTGAAATCCCC